>NZ_CP191459.1:3292500-3508314 GCF_050500205.1 Neorhizobium sp. DAR64860/K0K1
GGCGCTTGCGCTCGATGTCCAGTCGGCGCTGCGGGAAGACCTTCGCATCCTCGTGATGTCGGCAACGCTCGATGTGGAGCGCGTTGCCGGGCTTCTTTCCGATCCGCCTGTCATCGTCAGCGAGGGACGAGGCCATCCGATCGAGATTCGCCATCAGGACAGGCCTAGCGGCGAGCGGATCGAGGATACGGTCTCGCGCGCGATCATCGAAGCGCACCGTTCGGAAACCGGATCCATCCTTGCGTTTCTGCCGGGCCAGGCGGAAATCCTGCGCACGGCTGAGCGACTGCAAGGACGTTTCGGGCCTGAAACGCGGGTGGTGCCGCTTTACGGCAATCTTTCGCAGCGGGATCAGGATCTGGCGATCCGGCCCTGCCCGGCCGGACAGCGCAAGATCGTGCTTGCGACCTCGATCGCTGAAACGTCGATCACCATCGACGGGGTGCGTCTCGTGATCGACAGCGGTTTGCAGCGGCTGCCGGTGTTCGAGGCCTCGACGGGCATTACCAGACTGGAGAACGTGCGGGCCTCGCGCGCTTCGGCGGATCAGCGGGCCGGACGTGCCGGGCGAACCGAACCGGGTATCGCCATCCGTCTGTGGCATCCCGGCCAGACCGCGGCCCTGCCGGCATTCACGCCACCGCAGATCCTCGCGAGCGATCTCTCTAGCCTCGTCCTCGACCTTGCCCATTGGGGCGTGGAGGATCCGGCATCGCTGGCGTTTCTCGATCCGCCGCCTGCGGCCGCCTTCAAGGAAGCGAAAAGCCTTCTCACCCAGCTCGGGGCCTTCGATGAGCAGGGTCGGCTGACAGCGCGCGGCAAGACCATGCGCGACATGGCGCTGCCGCCGCGGCTTGCGGCGATGACGATTTCGGCGGCAGACGACGGCCATGGCCGTCAGGCTTGCCTGCTGGCAGTGCTCCTGACCGAACAGGGGCTTGGCGGATCGGATGTGGACCTCGACGAGAGGCTGCGACGTTTCCGCAATGAGAAAGGCGAGCGCGCCGACGCGGCAAGGCGGCTTGCGGACCGCATCGCTTCCGGCCTTCCCCGCAATGCGCAACCGGGTTTGCCAGCGACAGCCGGCCAGCTTCTGCTGCACGCCTATCCGGACCGGGTGGCGATCCAGCGCGGCGGGCGTGGCCGGTTCGTGATGGCAAACGGCCGCGGGGCGGAACTGCCCGAAACCGAGCGGCTTGCCGGTGCATCCATGCTTGTTATCGCCGATCTTTCCGGGCGGGCCGTCAAAGCGCGGATCCTTGCAGCAGCAGAAACCAGTCGTGCCGAGATCGAGGCCGAGCTCGACGATCTGATCGTGCGCCAGGATGAGACGGTATTTGACCGCCAGAGCCTGAAGCTGCGGGCCCGCAAGGTGACGCGGCTCGGTGCGATCGTGTTCGAGGAAAAGCCGCTGCCACGCAAGACGGGCGAAGCCGCAGCCTTGGCACTTGCCGAGGGTGTGCGGGAGCTGGGCCTTCAGGTCCTGCCGTTTTCCAAGGACGGCGCGCAGCTGCGCGAGAGGCTGGGCTTTCTTTACCGGACGATCGGGGCGCCCTGGCCTGACATGGATGACGCAGCACTCCTTGATCGGCTTGCCGAATGGTTCGTTCCGTTTCAGGGCCAGGCCTCCGGCATCGACGCGATCCAGCCCGGCAGTCTTTCAGAAGGGCTGCGCTCGCTTGTTCCCTACGACATCCTGCAGGATCTGGGACGCCTGGCGCCGACGCATTTCGAAGCGCCGACCGGGCAGCGCCATCCGATCCGCTATGATGGAGACGAGCCGACCCTGTCGATCCGGGTTCAGGAACTGTTCGGACTGAAGACCCATCCGGCCGTGGCCGGCGGGCGCCTGCCGCTGCTGCTCGAACTTACATCGCCGGCGCACCGGCCGATCCAGACGACAAGAGACCTGCCCGGTTTCTGGTCAGGATCGTGGAAGGATGTGCGCGCCGACATGCGCGGACGCTATCCGAAACATCCGTGGCCGGAAGATCCGGCAGAAGCTCTGCCGACGGCGCGGGCGAAACCGCGCGGGACATGATAGGCAGACGTGACAGAATGCCGCCTGCGACCAGGAGATGCGGCGCGCTATGAAAAGCGTCGTGACAGTCGAAGCGGAAAGCGGGACATAGAAGAGATGGCGACCAGAGACATGTCCGGCGACGAGATGGCGACCAGCGAAAGCGGCGTCATCGCCCTTTCCGATGCGGTGCGCAGCCGATCCAGCCGGCGGATGCGCCTGCAGACGCTGGTGCGGCTGCGCTGGCTTGCTGTTGCCGGACAGACGGCAACGGTGGTGATCGTCGCCTTCGTGCTGCAGTTCCCGCTGCCCCTGATGGAGGCGGCAATCCTGATCGCGGCGCTTGCCGTGGCAAACCTCACCCTCTCGGCCTGGTTTCCCGCGACGCATCGGCTCGGACCGCGGTCCGTCATTGCGCTTCTGGGCTTCGATCTTCTGCAGATGGCCTCGCTCCTGTTTATCACCGGTGGCCTTGCCAATCCCTTTGCGCCGCTGATCTGCGTGCCGGTGATCATTTCGTTTGCCTCGCAACCCTTGCGCCATTCGATCATGCTGATCGTGTTTGCCCTGATCTGCACCACCACCATCGCCTTTTCGCCGTTCGACGTGCCCTGGTATGCGGGCCAGACGCTGGAGACGCAGCCGGTGATGCAGATCGGCGTCTGGTGCGCGATCGCCTCGATGATGATGTTTGCCGCCTTTTATGCCTACCGCGTCTCGAGCGAGGCGGCGCTGCTGGCGGATGCGCTGGCCGCGACCGAACTGGTGCTGGAGCGGGAAAAGCACCTCTCGCAGCTCGACGGACTGGCGGCAGCGGCCGCGCACGAGCTTGGAACGCCGCTTGCCACGATCAGCGTCGTTGCCAAGGAAATGCTGCGCGACCTGCGCGAAGACGACCGGTTTCGCGAGGACGTGCTTTTGCTGCGCAGCCAGAGCGAGCGCTGCCGCGATATCCTGCGCCGGCTGACATCGCTGTCGACCGAAAGCGAGGAGCATATGCGCCGTCTGCCGCTGTCGTCGCTAATCGAAGAAGTGATTGCGCCGCATCGGCAATTCGGCATCGATGTGGAACTCGTCGAAAAAAGCGACATTGCCGGCGAGCCGGTCGGCAATCGCAACCCGGCAATTCTCTATGGTCTCGGCAACCTCGTCGAGAATGCCGTCGATTATGCCAGAGAGAAGGTCACGGTGACCACCGAACACACGGCGTCGCGGGTTGCCATCACGATCGAGGATGACGGGCCGGGTTACGCGCCGGATATTCTCGCCCATATCGGCGAGCCCTATATGACCACGCGGTCTCGCGAAGACGAAAGCGCGGGTGGGCTCGGGCTCGGGCTCTTCATCGCCAAGACGCTGCTGGAGCGATCGGGGGCATCGCTCAAGTTCGGCAACCGCGATGCCGGCAAGGCAGGCGCCCGGATCCGGATCGAATGGCCGCGCAGCCTGATGGACCGGCCGGCGATAAAATGAGTGGCCGCTTTGCCAACGCGACCCATATTGAAGTGCAGCAACGGACCGTTGTCCGTGGAGACAGACGATGGATACGAATTCTGAAAACATGCCCGCCCTCGACGATCCCCAGCTCGGAGACGATCCGTTCCTGCTGCTCGTCGATGACGATGGCCCGTTCCTGCGGCGTCTGGCGCGCGCCATGGAAAGCCGCGGCTTTATCGTGGATGCAGCGGAATCGGTCGCCGAAGGGATCGCCAAGGCCGAAGCCCGGCCGCCGAAATATGCCGTGGTCGATTTGCGGCTGGGTGACGGCAACGGTCTCGACGTGATCGAAGCCATCCAGAAGTCCGGTTCGGACACCAAGATCGTGGTGCTGACCGGCTATGGCAATATCGCGACCGCGGTGACAGCGGTTAAGCTTGGAGCGCTCGACTATCTGTCCAAGCCTGCGGATGCGGACGATGTGTTCAACGCCTTGATGCAGCGCCCGGGCGAAAAGGCGGATGTGCCCGAGAACCCGATGTCTGCCGATCGGGTGCGCTGGGAACATATCCAGCGCGTCTACGAGGCCTGCGAGCGCAATGTTTCGGAAACCGCAAGGCGGCTGAACATGCACCGGCGCACGCTGCAGCGGATACTTGCCAAGCGCGCACCGAAGTAAGTCTCGCCGGTCAGATGTCGTCGAAGCTTTTGCCGGTCGCCCATTCGGCCAGCATCAGCCTTCGCGCGGCGAGGCGGGAGAAATTCAGCATGATCGATTTGCGCGATGCGGGCGCCAGCTTGTGTTCCGGTGCCTCGCGCATCTGGTGGGCGCCGTAGCCATCGGACAGGAACAGGCCGCAATCTTCCGGAAAGATCTCGAGCGGAACGTCCTTGTGGGTGGCGAAGAACAGCCGGTCGCAGGAGGCGCGGTAATCAGGCCATTTGCGATCCACCCGGAAGTCCTCGATGGAAGTCTTGATCTCGATGATCCAGATCTCGCCCTTCTCCGACACTGTAATCAGATCGGCGCGGCGACCATTGGAAAGCGCCATTTCCGGAAGAATGGCATGCCGCATGTCATGGAGCAGGATCTGCATGCCGCGGCGGACCATCATGGCCCGCGACGACTGACGGCCGTCGACGAGCGGGTTATTATTGGCAATGTTCAATATCGTCATGCACTTGACCTGTCACAGCCCCTCCGGGGGGTTACGGATGTTGCAAAAAGGACATTGCCTTTTGCATTCGTGGAAGCGCGATCCCCTGGCTCACTGCTATCGCTTGCCAAGCGCTGCGCTATGGAAAATAACGGGTCCGAAGGCGCCTGAGCGCCCATTTCAATCGATTCGTACATCAAGAGAAATCCATGCGCTTTCGCAACAGCATGCTCGCACTCGGCCTGTTGGCAACCTCTGCCCTGGCCGGCTGCTCCACCACGTCCGACACACCCCGGACGGTCGCCCAGGCCGATGCTCCGGTCCGTATCGAGACGGCGCAGATCTTTACCGATTCGTATGGGTCGATCACCGATGCAGGTTACACCCTGCCGGCGATCCCAATCAACCGGGTGAAGCCTCAGTTCGTTCGCCAGGTCGTCAATTACGAGACGAATGAGCGGCCGGGAACGGTCATCGTCAACACCCGCGAGCGCCACCTCTATTTCATTCTGCCGGGTGGTCGTGCGATGCGCTACGGCATCGGCGTCGGCAAGCAGGGCTTTGCATGGTCGGGCACAGCCTATGTTGCCTGGAAGCAGGAATGGCCGAACTGGCATCCGCCGAAGGAGATGGCAGTGCGCAAGCCGGACATCGCCCGTTATGTCGAAAACGGCATGGGCCCCGGTCTGTCGAACCCGCTTGGTGCACGCGCCATGTATCTGTTCAACGAAAAGGGCCAGGACACACTGTTCCGCCTGCATGGAACGCCGGAATGGGCCTCGATCGGCACCGCCGCTTCGTCGGGCTGCATCCGTCTGATGAACCAGGACGTGATCGACCTCTACAGCCGCGTCCGTCCGGGCCGCAACACCAAGGTCGTCGTGATCCAGTAACGGTTCAACGCCTGCAAATGCAAAAGCCGCCGAGGATTTCCCGGCGGCTTTTTTGTTGTCTGAGCGACGGGCTGGATCAGCCGGCTTGCGCTTTCAGTTCCAGTCTGCGGCGATGGAGCACCGGTTCGGTATAACCGTTCGGCTGTTCGCGGCCCTTGAGGACCAGTTCGAGCGCTGCCTGGAAGGCGACCGAGGCTTCGAAGTCACGGGCCATCGGCGTATAGAGCGGATCGCCTTCGTTCTGGCCATCGACCACAGCCGCCATCCGCTTCAGCGTCTCGACGATCTGCTCTTCGGTGACGAGCTTGTGGTGCAGCCAGTTGGCCATATGCTGTGACGAGATGCGCAGCGTCGCCCGGTCTTCCATCAGTGCGATGTCGTTGATATCCGGCACCTTGGAGCAGCCGACGCCCTGGTCGATCCAGCGCACGACGTAGCCCAGAATGCCCTGCGCATTGTTGTCGAGTTCGCGCTGGATTTCTTCCGGCGTCCAGTTCGGCCGCGAGGCGACCGGCACCGACAGGATATCGGAGAGTTTGGCCCGGGTGCGGGTCTTCAACCCCTTCTGGACCTCGGCCACATCGACCTTGTGATAATGGGTGGCATGCAGGGTGGCGGCCGTCGGCGACGGGACCCAGGCGGTGTTGGCGCCCGCTTTCGGGTGACCGATCTTCTGCTCCAGCATCGCCGCCATCAGATCCGGCATGGCCCACATGCCCTTGCCGATCTGTGCATGGCCGGACAGCCCGCAGGCGAGACCGATATCGACATTCCAGTTCTCATAGGCCGCAATCCAAGCCGCCTGCTTCATGTCGCCCTTGCGGATCATCGGGCCGGCTTCCATCGAGGTGTGGATCTCGTCGCCGGTGCGGTCGAGGAAGCCGGTGTTGATGAAGACGACGCGCTCCTTCGCGGCGCGGATCGCCTCCTTGAGGTTGATCGTGGTGCGGCGCTCTTCGTCCATGATGCCCATCTTCATGGCATTGTCGGCAAGGCCGAGCGCCTGTTCGACACGGGTGAAGATCTCGGCTGCAAAGGCCACTTCCTCAGGACCGTGCATCTTCGGTTTGACCACATACATGGACCCAAGCTTCGAATTCTTGCGGCGGCCGGTGATGCCGCCATCCTTGCGACCGATGTCGTGGATGGCGATCAGCGCCGTGACGACAGCATCCATGATGCCTTCGGGCACTTCATGGCCGTCGCGGTCGAGAATGGCCGGGTTGGTCATGAGGTGGCCGACATTGCGGATGAGCATCAGCGAGCGGGCTTTGACCTCGACGGTTGCACCGTTCGGCGCCGTATAGTCGAAATCCGGGTTGAGCGTGCGCAGGAAGCTCTTGCCACCCTTGGCAACCTCTTCCGAGAGATCGCCCTTCATCAGGCCAAGCCAGTTGCGATAGACGGCGACCTTATCCTCGGCGTCGACAGCCGCGACCGAATCTTCGCAGTCCATGATTGTGGTGATCGCCGATTCGATTCGCACATCGGAAATATGGGCCGGATCGTCCTTGCCGATCGCCGTTGCCGGATCGATGACGATTTCGACATGCAGGTTGTTGCGGACGAGCAGGATCCGGTTCGGTTCGCCCAGGTAGCCGGCAAACTGGGTCGGATCGGTCAGGCCGGTCACCTCACCGTTCGACAGCGTCACGAACAGGGCGGCATCTTCCACCTTGAAGGAGGCTGCATCCTTCCAGCTGGCGCCGGAAAGCGGAGCCGACTGATCGAGGAAGTCGCGCACCCAGGTGATCACCTGCTTGCCGCGGACCGGATTGTAGCCCTTGCCCTTGTCGGCGCCGTCGTCTTCCGGGATGGCATCGGTGCCGTAGAGAGCATCGTAGAGCGAACCCCAGCGGGCATTGGCGGCATTCAATGCGTAGCGTGCATTCATCACGGGGACGACGAGCTGCGGGCCGGCGATCGCAGCGATCTCAGGATCGACGTTTTCCGTCGAGACGTGAAAGTCGGGACCTTCGGGCAAAAGATAGCCGATCTCCCGGAGGAAGGCCTCATAGGCGGCAAGGTCGTTCGGCGCGCCGTTCTTGCGGTACCACTCGTCGATCTCAAGCTGAAACGCATCGCGCTTGGAGAGAAGCGCCCGGTTCTTCGGCGCGAGGTCATGGACGATCGCGGAAAACTCGGCGAAGAAATGCTCGGCATCGACACCGGTCTCGGGAAGCGCTTCCGTGACCAGAAAGTCGTGCAGCTTCTGATCGATCTGCAGTCCATTTTTTTCGATGCGAGTCATGCCGCGCCTCCCGTATGATTTTTTGGTGACATGCAGATTGCCCGCAAGACCTTGTCTGTCAATCGCAGACGATGCCATCGACCAGGAAATCATTGACCGATATGGACCACCCTCAAGCGGTGTTTCAC
The DNA here is from genome assembly GCF_050500205.1 of Neorhizobium sp. DAR64860/K0K1. NCBI lineage: Bacteria > Pseudomonadati > Pseudomonadota > Alphaproteobacteria > Hyphomicrobiales > Rhizobiaceae > Neorhizobium > Neorhizobium sp. DAR64860/K0K1. The sequence continues at coordinate 3,300,387 of NZ_CP191459.1, forward strand.
GTGGAGCGACGGACCACCTTCATCGGTATTCCGTCCTGCGGCTGGGTGGTGAGCTTCTGTACCGGCCAGACTTTGGTGCCCGGCACCACATCGAACCGGTAGCGCTTCATCAGCACGGCAAGCGCGATCACCGCTTCCTGCATGGCAAAGACGGCACCGATGCAGGTGCGTGGGCCCGCCCCGAACGGCAGGTACTGGAAGCGATTGATGGTGCCGCGGTTTTCCGGAAGGAAGCGTTCGGGCATGAAGGCACGCGGCTTTTCCCAGTAGAGTTCATGCCGATGCAGCGTCCATGGCATGACGAGAACTGTCACGCCGGCATCGATGGTCACGGTTTCGCCCGTTGGGCTGGTCCAGCGATCGTTCCGGATTGCCGCGCGGTTGATGGAAGGCGCCGGAGGATAGAGCCGCAACGCTTCCTCGAAAGCCGCCCTCACCCAGGGCATCCTGTCCAGCCAGTCCACCGGTTCGGCTCCTTCGCCGAGGACCAGGTCGATTTCGGCTTCCATCGCTTCGCGCACATGCGGCGACTGGCCAACGCAATACAGCGTCCAGGCGAGCGCCCTCGCCGTCGTTTCATGGCCGGCGCCGATGAAGGTCAGGATATTGTCTTCGATTTCGGCCATCGTCAGGCCTTCCGGCCCTTCAAGCTGCAGCAGCAGCGTCAGGAAATCCTGCGGTACGGCATCCGGCGTCTCGCGGATCCGCTTTTGCCGCTGGAGCATGGTATCGGAAACAACCTTGCGGAACTTGTCGAGCACCCGCTGGCCACCGACCCGCGTCAGGCGCGGCACCCATGGCGGGGCGCGCAGAAGATCCATCGGATCGACGCGGCCCATGCGATGCAGGAGGCTGTCGACGTCATCGGAGAATTTCGCGCTCTCGGTGACAATCTCACCGGAGAACAGCGTTTCGGAAAGGATCGCGAATGCAAGCTCCGTCATGTCGACGGAGATGTCGTGGACCCTGCCCGAAGGACCATCCGCCTCATACTTCTCGACATATTCTTCAGACTTCGCCAGCATCTGGCCGGCAAAGCCGCGGGAGTGGCGCGGTGTGAACACCGGCGCCATCGCCTTGCGCGAGCGCTTCCACACAGGGCCTTCCGCCGTCAGCAACCCGTCACGCAGGATCGGCCGCAGGATGAGCTGGCGGATCTCCGACATCTCGTAATTGGCGGAATTATCGACAAGAATGTGCCGGATAAGGCCCGGATCGTTGACGATGAGGGTGCGTTCCTTGAGGAACTTCGTCTCTATCCACGGAAGCGTGTAGGACGGCTTTCCCCACAGTTCGAGGGGATTGCGCATCACGGTGCGGATGACTTCCAGCCGCGACGGCGGGACGGTGCGCGGCTCCGGTGCCGGTGGCACGAAAGGTTCGGGGCGCATGTCCATATGAAGAGTCCTCATCTTTAAGAGATGAAGAACATATCAGAACTCAGAAGAGCGATTTCAACTCGGCGATCTTGTCGTTGACCAGCCAGCCGTAATAATTCTCTTCCGGCAAACCGCCGCGCGCCCTCAAGGCTGCCGCCCGTTGTGCCGAGCCGCCGGTGTTATAGAGAGTGGCTGTGATGCCGGGATTGCGGGAGATATCGACATTCGCAATCGTCTTGTAGTCGTCGATCGAACGGCGGATGTTCGCCGCCATGTAGGCGAGCGATTTGTCCGGGTCCATGATCGCGTCATAGACTTCCGATGCCTTGTTCTCGTCCAGCTTCGGGTAACCGGAAACGCGGGCGACGGTGTCTGAAAACATCATCGCCGTCAGCGGATTGAGCTGGCCGAGGCCGAAGGTCTGGCCGGCATAGAAGGGCTGGAAGAAGACCGCGCTGAAACGATTGTCCGGAAACGCCTTGCCATCGACCTTGCGGCCACGGAAAGCGTCTTCCCAGACATTTTCCCGGCAGGTCCAGAGACGGTAGGAGTCGAGCCCCGTGCTGCATTTTGCAAATTGCGGGCGGTCGAGAAAATCCTTGATCGATTCGTCGTCGTAGCCGAAGCGGAAACTGTTGCCGGCATAGGCGGCAGCCTTGATGTAATAGGTCTGCAACCGGTCATAGGCATCGACATTATAGGTGTGCTCGCCAACGATCGCGCCGACGATATGGATCGGATCGAAGCCGTAGGCCGCTGCCGCAGATCTGATCTTGCCGATCAGTTTCTTGTCGGTTGCGAGCAGATCGCGGATCTTTTCATACTTGTCGTCGAACGTGGTGCGACCGGCGCGGGTTCGGCGCACGGAGGCACCCGGCACTTTCGGCTGCACCGTATTGCGGTTGCCTTCCGGCACGATGGTCACCGCGGCCGCGTAGGTCGTGGAAGCGGCCGTCCATGCGACGGTCATCAGAAATGCAAGCAGGAGGCGTTTCAAAATTGTCGTGTCCCAATTACGGTCTGCACCGATAACGCTCCAGACGCCGAAACAGTCAGGCGGGGGAGAGCGGCGCATCACGAAAGCGCGTCACCCTTACGTGAAGAGATGCTGTAATGTCGAGAGAGTGGCATTCAAAATAGCGTCACTGCCAAGGCGAGCAGCAGCCGGTCGTTGCCCGGCTGCCACGAATTCAAGGTCAGAGGATGTAACGCGACAGGTCGGTATCGTTGGCGAGATCGCCGACATGCTTGCGGACATATTCGGCATCGATCGTGATCGCCGTGCCGCCCTGATCGGGCGCGGTGAAGGAAATCTCGTCCAGCACGCGCTCCATCACCGTCTGCAACCGGCGGGCACCGATATTTTCGACGGTGGAATTCAGATGCACCGCGACATCGGCGAGCGCGTCGAGCGCGTCATCGGTAAAGTCGAGAGCAAGATCTTCCGTGCCCATCAGCGCCTTGTACTGCCGGATCAAGCTTGCCTCGGTTTCCGTCAGGATGCGGCGGAAGTCTTCCTTGGTCAGCGGCTTCAGCTCGACGCGGATCGGCAGACGGCCCTGGAGTTCCGGCAAAAGGTCCGATGGCTTCGACACATGGAAGGCACCTGATGCGATGAACAGGATATGATCGGTCTTTACCGGTCCGTATTTGGTCGAGACCGTGGTGCCTTCGACGAGCGGCAACAGGTCGCGCTGCACGCCTTCACGTGAAACACCGGCACCCATGCCGCCGTCGCGGGCAGCGATCTTGTCGATCTCGTCGAGGAACACGATGCCGTCATTCTCGACCGAACGCACCGCTTCGCGCTGAATCACCTCGTTGTCGATCAGCTTGTCGGATTCGTCGCGCACCAGTTCGCCGTAGGACTTGGCAACCGTGGTTTTGACCTTCTTGGTGCGCCCACCCATCGCCTTGCCGAACATGTCGGAGAGGTTGAGAACGCCGATATTGCCGCCCGGCATGCCGGGAATGTCAAAGCCGGGCATGCCCGAACTGGTATCGGCCACCTCGATCTCGATTTCCTTCTCGTCAAGCTCGCCGCTGCGCAGGCGCTTGCGGAAACTGTCGCGGGTGGCAGGAGAGGCCGTCGATCCAACGAGCGCATCGAGCACGCGCTCCTCGGCGCTCGCCTGCGCCTTCGCCTGCACTTCGGTGCGTTTCTTCTCACGGATCAGGCCGATGCCGATCTCGACGAGATCGCGGATGATCTGTTCGACGTCACGCCCGACATAGCCGACCTCGGTGAACTTGGTGGCTTCCACCTTGATGAAGGGAGCGCCCGCGAGCTTTGCGAGGCGACGGGAAATTTCCGTCTTGCCGACGCCGGTCGGCCCGATCATCAGGATGTTCTTTGGCATGACTTCGTCGCGCAGGCTCTCATCGAGCTGGTGACGGCGCCAGCGGTTTCGAAGCGCGATGGCCACGGCGCGCTTGGCGTCGTGCTGGCCAATGATGTGGCGGTCGAGCTCGGAAACGATTTCCCGGGGAGAAAAATTGGTCATGAGTTCCTCTTGGCGTCCCTCGTCAACCGTCCTGTCAGGCCCGGCCCGTGAGAGATCCTCTGGCTTGGATGGCGTTATTCGGCGTCGAGCGTTTCGACGACGAGATTGTGATTGGTGTAGACGCAGATATCGGCCGCGATATCGAGCCCCTTGCGGGCAACCTCTTCGGCCGACATGTCCGTGTCCATCAGCGCGCGGGCAGCCGCATAGGCGTAGTTTCCGCCGGAGCCGATGGCGATCGTGCCGTGTTCGGGCTCCAGCACATCGCCGTTGCCGGTGACGGCGAGCGTGATCGACTTGTCGGCAACCAGCATCATCGCTTCGAGATTGCGCAGATACTTGTCGGTGCGCCAATCCTTGGCAAGTTCGACGGCGGCGCGCATCAGCTGGCCGGGATACTGCTCGAGCTTCTTTTCGAGGCGGTCGAGAAGCGTGAAGGCATCTGCCGTGGCGCCTGCGAAACCGGCAATCACATCGCCGGTCTTACCGATGCGGCGCACCTTGCGGGCATTGCCCTTCATCACCGTCTGGCCGAGGCTCACCTGACCGTCACCGGCCATTACCACCTTGCCGCCCTTTCGGACCGTAATAATCGTTGTCATTTCATCTACCTCTAAAAGCCCCTGGAGGGCGCCTTCGATTGCGAGCCCCAGCGACGTTCATGGCGGCTCCGTTGAGCCCTATGTAAGTGGGCATCCGCCGAATACAATCTTGCCGAAACGGCACAGCGTACCGGCCGCGCTTCGGCCGTGCTTTTGCTGGATATTTGATCTGCCGCCTGATATGGAGCGCGCAGAATAAGCATGGGTGACATGATGGTCGATACGACAGCCACACGCACGGGAAGCGTTTCCCGCAAGACCAACGAGACTTCCGTTTCGGTTTCCGTGAATCTCGACGGCACCGGCACGTCAAAGATTTCGACGGGCGTCGGGTTTTTCGACCATATGCTGGACCAGCTGTCGCGCCATTCGTTGATCGACATGGAAATCGACGTGAAGGGCGACCTGCATGTCGACGATCACCATACGGTGGAAGACACCGGCATCGCGATTGGCCAGGCCATTTCCAAGGCGCTCGGCGACCGGCGCGGCATTGCCCGCTATGCTTCGCTCGATCTCGCCATGGACGAAACGATGACGAAGGCTGCGGTCGACGTGTCGGGCCGGCCGTTCCTGGTCTGGAACGTTTCGTTCTCGGCCCCGAAGATCGGCACGTTCGATACGGAACTGGTGCGGGAATTCTTCAACGCGCTGGCCCAGAATGCCGGGATCACGCTGCATATCCTCAACCATTACGGCGCCAACAACCATCATATCGCCGAGACCTGCTTCAAATCCGTGGCGCGCGTGTTGCGCATCGCGACAGAAATCGATCCGCGGCAGGCCAATCGCGTTCCTTCGACCAAGGGTACGCTTGCCTGACGCTTCCAGGAGTTTCATCCTTGAGAAGCTATCTCGTTCTGACGCCGAAAAATGGCCCCGACAGGGAGCACCGTTCCACCATCATCATGCCGGACGGCTTTTCCTGGCCGGCATTCCTGCTTTCCTGGATCTGGCTGTTCTGGCACCGGATGTGGATCGCCGGCGCGGTCGCACTCGCCATCCAGACCGGCAGCGGCGTTCTTTCGACCATGCCGGGTTTCGCGATCGGCGGCTGGCTGCTCGGCTTTGCGATGAACCTCATCGTTGCGCTGGAAGGCCGGCATCTCTATTCGCAGTCGCTGCAGCGCCGGGGCTACACGCTCGAAACTGTCGTGTTTGCGCAGGACAGAAGCACGGCCGAGCAGATGTATTTCTCCAATCTGCCGCAGCCTGAACCGAGCGCAATGCCTACTCTTTCCGAATGGGCGCCACAGACGAACACCCCTTCCCCCGCCGCTGCCGGATGGCAGAGTTCCGGCGCCGGACTTTTCGATCACGGAGCACGCTGATGCGCGTCGCAATCATCGACTACGGATCGGGCAATCTCCGATCCGCCACCAAGGCTTTCGAACGCGCCGCCCGCGAGGCCGGCATCGACGCTGAAATCGACCTTACCGACAAGCCTGACGCCGTCGCCTCGGCTGACCGCGTCGTTCTTCCAGGCGTTGGCGCCTATGCCGATTGCCGGGCGGGGCTTGATGCCGTTTCGGGGATGCACGAGGCGCTGATCGAAGCCGTCGAGACAAAGGCGCGGCCCTTCCTCGGGGTCTGCGTCGGCATGCAGTTGATGTCCTCGCGCGGGCTCGAAAAGACCACCAGCGAAGGGTTCGGCTGGATCAAGGGCGACGTCGTCGAGATGACGCCGTCCGATCCCGGCTTGAAGATCCCGCAGATCGGCTGGAACACGCTGGAGCTCGTCAACCCGCATCCTCTGTTCGATGGCATTCCGACCGGACCGGACGGGCTGCACGCCTATTTCGTGCACTCCTACCATCTGGCCGCCGCCAACCCTTCCGACGTGATTGCCACAACCGAATACGGTGGCGCGATGACGGCATTCGTCGGACGCGACAACATGGTGGGGGCGCAATTCCATCCGGAAAAGAGCCAGACACTTGGCCTCGCCCTGATTTCCAACTTCCTGCGCTGGAAGCCCTGAACATGATTCTTTTCCCGGCTATCGATCTCAAGGACGGCCAGTGCGTGCGCCTCAAGCTTGGCGACATGGAGCAGGCAACCGTCTACAATCCGGACCCTGCGGACCAGGCCAAGGCCTTTGAGGACCAGGGTTTCGAGTGGCTGCACGTAGTGGACCTCAACGGCGCCTTTGCCGGCGAAAGCGTCAATGGCGCGGCCGTCGATGCGATCCTGAAGGCAACGAAGAACCCGGTGCAGCTCGGCGGCGGCATCCGGACGCTCGAGCATATCGAAGCGTGGCTTAGCCGCGGATTGGCGCGTGTCATTCTCGGCACTGTTGCGGTGCGCGATCCTGCCCTCGTCATCGAGGCATGCGAGAAGTTTCCGGGCCAGGTCGCCGTCGGCATCGATGCCAAGGGTGGCAAAGTGGCGGTGGAAGGCTGGGCTGAAGCGTCCGAGCTCGGTGTCATCGAGCTTGCCAAAAAATTCGAAGGCGCTGGTGTTTCGGCAATCATCTATACCGACATCGACCGCGACGGGATCCTCGCCGGCATCAACTGGTCCTCGACGCTGGAACTGGCAGATGCAGTTTCCATTCCCGTCATTGCGTCGGGCGGTCTCGCCTCGATGGACGATATCCACCGCATGCTGCAGGCGGACGCAACCCGCCTTGAGGGCGCGATTTCCGGGCGGGCGCTTTATGACGGCCGTATCGATCCTGACGAAGCGCTGTCGCTGATTCGTGCCGCGAGAGGAGAAGCCGCATGACGCTCAAGGCCCGTGTCATTCCCTGCCTCGACGTGAAGGACGGCCGTGTCGTCAAGGGCGTCAATTTCGTCGATCTGATCGATGCCGGCGATCCGGTCGAGGCCGCAAAGGCCTATGATGCTGCCGGTGCCGACGAACTCTGCTTCCTCGACATCACCGCTTCGTCAGACAACCGCGACACGATCTTCGATGTCGTCGCGCGCACCGCCGAACACTGCTTCATGCCGCTTACCGTTGGCGGCGGCGTTCGCGCCATTGCCGATATCCGCAAGCTGTTGCTGGCCGGGGCCGACAAGGTCTCGATCAACTCCGCTGCAGTGAACAATCCGGATTTCGTCTACGAAGCTGCCAACAAGTTCGGCAACCAGTGCATCGTCGTGTCGATCGATGCCAAGCGGGTGTCCGCATCAGGCGAGAGCGATCGCTGGGAGATCTTCACCCATGGCGGACGCACTGCGACCGGGATCGATGCTGTCGAGTTTGCGCGAAAGATGGTCGAGCGCGGCGCCGGCGAGTTGCTCGTGACCTCGATGGACCGCGACGGCACGAAGATCGGCTACGATCTGGCGCTGACCCGCACGATTGCCGATTCGGTTCGCGTTCCCGTCATCGCCTCGGGCGGCGTCGGCACGCTGGACGATCTCGTTGCGGGCGTGAAAGAGGGCCATGCGACCGCCGTTCTCGCCGCCTCGATTTTCCACTTCGGGACCTATTCGATTGGCGAGGCAAAGCGCTATATGGCCGACCATGGCATTGCCATGCGGCTCGACTGATATTCGGGACGGGAGGAGACGGTTTTGAGTGAATTCACCCTCGGCGATCTCGAGAAGATCGTTGCGCAGCGCGCGAAAGCCCCGCCTGAGGAATCCTGGACCGCCAAGCTCGTGGCGGCCGGGCAGACCAAGGCTGCCAAGAAGCTAGGCGAAGAGGCGGTGGAAACCGTGATCGCCGCGGTGGCGCAGGACCGGCACGATCTCGTGTCTGAAAGTGCGGACCTTCTCTATCATCTTATGGTCGTATTGAACATTGCCGACATCCCGTTGCAGGATGTGCTCGCCGAACTTCAGCGCAGGACAGGCCAGACAGGCCTGCAGGAAAAGGCGAGCCGAGCTCCTTCATGAACATCGTTTCGACGCCTGAAAAGCATGATGTGGATATCCCGGAGAGCGGTGTGAACGCGGAATACTACTCGCCCTACCACCACTTCACCGCCGAGGAATGGGCGAAGTTTCGGGCCGACACGCCACTGACGCTGAAGGCCGAGGAAATCGCCCGGCTGCGCTCGCTGGACGATCCGATCAACATCGACGAGGTCCGGCGCATCTATCTGTCGCTGTCGCGCCTTCTTTCGACCCATGTCGAGGCCTCGCAACGGCTTTACCGGCAGCGCAACCGCTTTTTGACCCTTCCGGATGTGTCAAAGACCCCGTTCATCATCGGCGTTGCCGGCTCGGTCGCGGTCGGCAAGTCGACCACCGCACGCGTGCTGAAGGAACTGCTTGCGCGCTGGCCGGCAAGTCCGAAGGTCGATCTCATCACGACCGACGGATTTCTTTATCCCAACGCGGTTCTCCAACGTGAAAACCTGATGCAGCGCAAGGGTTTTCCGGAGAGCTACGATATCGGCCAGATCCTGCGGTTTCTTTCGGCGATCAAGGCCGGCGAGAAAAACGTCAAGGCGCCGCGCTACTCGCATCTGACCTATGACGTGCTGCCCGGCGAATATACGCTGGTCGACCGTCCCGACATCCTAATCTTCGAAGGCATCAATGTGCTGCAGTCGCGCGCATTGCCTGTTGACGGCAAGATCGTGCCGATCGTGTCTGACTTCTTCGACTTCTCGATCTATATCGACGCCGACGAGGAGCAGATCCACCAGTGGTATGTCCAGCGGTTCATGAAACTGCGGCAGACGGCCTTTCGTGAGCCGACATCCTTCTTCAACAAGTATGCGGCGATCAGCGAAGCGGAGGCGATGGCCGTCGCAGAAGGGCTTTGGGAAAACATCAACCTCAAGAACCTGCGCCAGAACATCATCCCGACCCGGCCCCGCGCCGATATCATTCTGCGCAAGGGTCGCGACCACTTCATCGAGACGGTGGCTTTGAGAAAACTGTAGGCTGTCGATCGATACCCATTACACGATGGATCTTCAATCGTCAGCTATTGACCCTTCGCAGTGTCAGATTGATGCGACCACCGTTCTTGAGAAGCGTCGACGTGCCGGGATAGATCCGGTCGACCCCGTGAAACGCCAGCCGCCCTTCCCCACCCAGCACCACGATATCGCCGCTCGAGAGCTTGAAGGAGCCTGTCGGATCCTTCCGATCGACCCCACCGACCCGGAACAGGCAGGTATTGCCGAGCGAGATGGAAAGGACCGGCGCCTTCAGGTCTGATTCGTCCTTGTCCTGATGCAGGCCCATTTTCGCGTCGTCTGAATAGAAATTGACAAGGCATGCCTCCGGCGGCTTGTCGTAGCCGGCAAGGTTTTCCCAGAGATCCATCAGTTCTGACGGAATGGCTGGCCATGGTCGGCCGGTCTGCGGATGGACATCCTGGTAGCGGTAGCCACGCTCCTTGTCCGTTACCCAGCCGAGCGCGCCGCAATTCGTCATCCTGACTGACATCTGTTTGCCCGTGCCGGGCATAGCCGGGATATAGAGCGGTGCATCGGCAACAATGCCGCGGATGACCTCGACGAGCCGCTCCTGTGCGCTCCGGTCCAGATAGTCGGGCAGATGCCGGATGCCGTTTGCCAAAGTCGCCATATGATTCCCTCCGTGGACCTGCGCGGTCAGTCGCCGCTGGGCTTACCACGCATCTTCTTCACATCGGAGCGGCCGGCTTTTGCTTTCAGTCGCCGCTCGACCGAGCCTTTGGTGGGCTTGGTTTTCCTGCGCGGTGGTGGTGGCGGCTCGGCGGCCTTGAGGATGAGTTCCTTCAGCCGCTCGCGCGCATCCTCGCGGTTGCGCTCTTGGCTGCGAAACCGGTTGGCCTCGATCATCAGCACGCCGTCCTTGGATACCTTCCGGCCGGCGAGCTTGATCGCGGCTTCCTTGATCCGTTCGGGCAGCGACGGGGAATTGACGAGATCGAAGAACAGCTGGACCGCCGTCGAGACCTTGTTGACGTTCTGGCCGCCCGGACCGCCCGCCAGCACGAACTGCTCGGTGAGCTCCCATCCGGCGATGGTGATGCGGGTGTTGATCTCGAGAGGATTACTGGCCATGGCCGTATTTCCCACAAACCGGAGCAAAAGAAAACCGCCGGCTCAAGGAGAGCCGACGGCTATAATGTTCCACGTGAATCCTTAAGGTCCAGCTGGGACCAAAGGATTACTCGGCGGCGATCTTCAGGCCAGGTGCTGCGTCGCGGACCTTGCTATCGACATGGTCTTCGAACTTCTCAAAGCTCTTGATGAACATCGAGACCAGCTTGGCTGCCTGGTTGTCGTAGGCCTGGCCATCGGACCAGGTCGAACGCGGATCGAGAATGGACGTTTCGACGCCGTCGACGGCGACCGGAACGGCAAAGCCAAAATTGGCATCCGTGCGGAACTCGGCATCCTTGAGGCTGCCGTTCAGGGCTGCGGCCAGAAGCGCGCGCGTGGCCTTGATCGGCATACGACGACCGGTGCCGTATGCGCCGCCCGTCCAGCCGGTGTTGACCAGCCAGCAATCGACGCCGTGCTTGGCGATCAGGTCCTTCAGGAGGTTGCCGTATTCAGCCGGATGACGCGGCATGAACGGTGCGCCGAAGCAGGTCGAGAACGTGGCTTCCGGTTCCGTCACACCCTTTTCCGTACCGGCCACCTTGGCGGTGTAACCGGACAGGAAGTGGTACATGGCCTGTTCCGGGGTCAGCCTGGCAATCGGCGGCATCACGCCAAACGCATCTGCCGTCAGCATGATGATCGTCTTCGGATGCGGCGCAAGGCCGGTTTCCGACGCGTTCGGAATGAAATGCAGCGGATAGGCACTGCGGGTGTTTTCCGTCAGCGAATTGTCGTCGAAATCGGGAACGCGGTTGTCGTCGAGCACGACGTTTTCCAGGACCGTGCCGAAACGACGGGTTGCCGCGTAGATTTCGGGCTCAGCTTCGGCGGAAAGCTTGATCGCCTTGGCGTAGCAGCCGCCTTCGAAGTTGAAGACGCCGTTTTCGCCCCAGCCGTGCTCGTCGTCGCCGATCAGCGTGCGGCTCGGGTCGGCCGAAAGCGTGGTCTTGCCGGTGCCCGAGAGACCGAAGAACACAGCGGTATCGCCTTCGCTGCCAACATTGGCGGAGCAATGCATCGGCATCACGCCCTTGGCCGGCAGGAGATAGTTGAGAACGGTAAAGACCGACTTCTTGTTTTCGCCGGCATAGGACGTGCCGCCGATCAGCACGAGGCCGTTTTCCAGATCGCAGGCGATCACGGTTTCGGAGCGGCAGCCGTGACGGGCCGGATCGGCCTTGAAGCTCGGCAGGTTGATGATCGTCAGCTTCTGTTCGAAACCTTCCAACGTATCGCGCTTGGGGCGGATGAGGAGGTTGCGGATGAACAGCGCATGCCAGGCAAGCTCTGTGACGACGCGGGTCGGAAGCGCGTTTGCTTCATCGGCGCCGCCGATCAGATCCTGGACGAACAGGGTCTTGCCGCTGGCATGGGCCAGCATGTCAGCCTTCAGCACGGCAAAGTGCTCGGGCGACATCGGCTTGTTGTTGTCCCACCAGATCTTGTCTTCGGTACCCGCGTCGCGGACGACGAATTTGTCCTTGGGCGACCGTCCGGTATGCTGTCCGGTGCGAGCCCTCAACGCGCCGTCGATCGTCAGATCGGCTTCGCCCCGGCGAATCGCTTCTTCGTAAAGCTCGACTTCGCTGAGATTGTAATTCACACGCGATGCATTGCCGAGACCGATGTCTGCGAGCCCGTTCGATGGGTTGTGAAGTCCAAACTGCTCCATACGCGCGCTCCTTTTTGTGGATTGAACCTGCGCGGAACCTAGAGCGGGTTTTTAAAAAGGGCAAGATAATTCTGAAATAGCGTAATAATATCAGTTATTTAATCGATTTAAAAAATTTTATTCTCGATTAAATCGGTTTACGAGGGTTTTCTGTTCGCCGTTTCTGGGGGTCTTTCACGACCTGCATACTGTGTTTGGCTCATTGGGACAAAGGTCCCTACCGACCGTGCGCCTCTTGGCGTTGCCACAATTTGTTCCACCTTTATACTGAAGAAGCGCATGGCTTTCGCCAATTCTGGCTGGGGACATCCAGGAGATGCGCCTATATGACGATGGAGACGGAGAGAATGCAGACAATCGCGCTCGTAGATGACGACCGCAATATCCTGACTTCAGTGTCGATTGCACTGGAAGCCGAAGGGTATAAGGTCGAAACCTATACCGATGGCGCCTCCGCGCTCGACGGGCTGATCGCCCGCCCCCCGCACCTGGCCATCTTCGATATCAAAATGCCGCGCATGGACGGAATGGAGCTGTTGCGACGCCTGCGACAGAAATCCGATCTGCCTGTGATCTTCCTCACCTCCAAGGACGAAGAGATCGACGAGCTGTTCGGGCTCAAGATGGGCGCAGACGATTTCATCACCAAGCCGTTCTCGCAGCGATTGCTCGTCGAGCGCGTGAAGGCGATCCTGCGCCGCTCCAGCGCACGAGAAGCCCAGCAGGCAAGTGGCGGCGTCAAGCCGACCCCGGACCAGTTGGCGGCCCGCACACTGGAACGCGGCCAGCTGGCGATGGACCAGGAACGCCACACCTGCACCTGGAAGGGCGAAGCGGTAACCCTGACGGTCACGGAATTCCTGATCCTGCATTCGCTGGCGCAGCGCCCGGGCGTGGTGAAAAGCCGCGACGCGCTGATGGATGCCGCCTATGACGAACAGGTCTATGTGGACGACCGCACCATCGACAGCCACATCAAACGCCTGCGCAAGAAGTTCAAGATGGTTGACACGGATTTCGACATGATCGAGACGCTGTACGGCGTTGGCTACCGATTCCGCGAGGCTGCGTAACGGTTGCCAGCTCCGAGACCCGGGAGCCTCTAAAAATTCGATCGTGCGGATGCGTAACTTGAAGCCACCGCGGCACAGGGCTTAGACTGTAAGCTCTCTGGAAGGACTGCACGTGGCAGACCGATTGCATGAAACCGGAACGACCAGACCCGCGAGTGCCGGAATACGCCGCGCCTCACGGCGCTTCTGGTCGCGACCGTTCACGCTCATTCGCCGGGTGTTCGGCCACGCGGTGTTTTCCAGCCTCACCCGCCGCATCCTGTTCTTCAACATCGCGGCGACCGTCGTTCTCGTCGCCGGCATCCTCTATCTCAACCAGTTTCGCGAGGGGTTGATCGATGCCCGCGTCGAGAGCCTGCTGACCCAGGGTGAAATCATTGCCGGCGCAATCTCTGCCTCGGCCTCCGTCGATACCAATTCGATCACCATCGATCCGCAGAAGCTTCTCGAACTGCAGGCAGGCCAGAGCATCACGCCGGTGCCGAACGACGAGGACCTCGATTTCCCGATCGACCCCGAGCGGGTCGCGCCCGTGCTGCGGCGGCTGATCTCGCCGACCCGCACCCGCGCCCGACTGTTCGATGCAGACGCAAACCTGCTGCTGGACTCGCGCCACCTCTATTCGCGCGGCCAGGTGCTGCGCTTCGATCTGCCGCCGGTTGAAGATCAGTCGCAGACATGGAGCGAATGGGTTGCCGGCCTCTTCAACCGCATGCTGCAGCCCGGCAACCTGCCGACCTACAAGGAAGCGCCCGGCGGCGATGGCTCGATCTATCCGGAAGTGATGAACGCGCTGACCGGCGTGCGCGGGGCGGTGGTGCGCATTACCGAGCGCGGCGAACTGATCGTGTCCGTCGCGGTTCCGGTCCAGAGGTTCCGCGCCGTCCTGGGCGTCCTGCTTCTCTCGACCCAGGCCGGCGACATCGACAAGATCGTGCATGCGGAGCGGCTTGCGATCATGCGCGTCTTCGGCGTGGCGACCCTCGTCAACATTCTGCTATCGCTGCTTCTGTCGTCCACAATCGCCAATCCGCTGCGCCGGCTCGCTGCCGCTGCCGTTCGGGTGCGTCGCGGTGCCAAGCAGCGTGAAGAGATCCCGGATTTCTCCTATCGTCAGGACGAGATCGGCAACCTGTCGATCGCCGTTCGCGACATGACCAACGCGCTCTACGACCGGATCGACGCGATCGAAAGTTTTGCAGCCGACGTGAGCCATGAGCTGAAGAACCCGCTGACGTCGTTGCGCAGCGCCGTCGAGACGCTGCCGCTCGCCAAGTCCGAGGCCTCGAAACAGAAACTGACCGATATCATTTTCCACGACGTCCGCCGCCTCGACCGGCTGATCAGCGATATCTCCGATGCATCCCGGCTCGACGCGGAGCTTGCCCGGACCGATTCGGCACCTGTCGGCATGGATACGCTGCTCGGCAACCTCGTCGATATTTCCAGACAGATCCGCACCGGCCGCAAACCGGTCGAGATCGATCTGGTCATCGACGCGAAGGGCGGGCAGAAACCAAACTACCTCGTCAACGGCCACGATCTGCGGCTTGGCCAGATCATCACCAACCTTATCGAAAATGCCCGCTCCTTCGTGCCTGAAAAAGGTGGTCGCATTGCCATCCGCCTCGCCCGGGTCAAGGACAAGGTGGTCGTCACCGTGGATGACAACGGTCCGGGCATTCAGGCCGAAAACATCGATCGCATCTTCGAGCGGTTCTACACCGATCGCCCCGATGGCGAGAGCTTCGGCCAGAATTCGGGCCTGGGACTGTCGATCAGCCGTCAGATCGCCGTGGCGCATGGCGGCTCGCTGCAGGCGGAAAACCTTGTCGATCCCCAGACGGAGACGCTCAAGGGCGCGCGCTTCACGCTGTCGCTTCCTTCAGGCGAAGAGCCATGAGCGACACGCAACGGGTCAATATCCATGCAACGGCGATCGTCGTCGGGACCCGCGGCATCCTCTTCACCGGTCCTTCCGGCAGCGGTAAATCCATGCTGGCGTTTGCCTGTCTGAGTGCCGCCAGACGCCAGGGCGTCTTTTCGGCGCTGGTGGCCGACGACCAGGTGTTTGTCTCGCGCGAGAATGATCGCCTCGTCGCACACCGGCCGCAGACGATCGCCGGCCTCATCGAATTGCGCGGCAGTGGCATTATCGAAGTAGACTCCGCCCCGTCAGCTGCCCTCGATCTTGCCGTGCGCGTCCTGTCGTCTCCGAACGACGAACGGTATCCGCCGGACAACGAACGCTTCGCGCTTTCGGGTCTCGGAGACATTCCACTGGTGAGATTATGGTCGCTCTTTCCGGAGCCACTTTCCGCGCTTTCCGGCCTTTTCCCGGCATTTCGAGGGGAGCGACCCTTCTGACCCGATCCGGCTCGCGATTTTTTAACTTGAACTTGATGCGGACATGGCGAAGATGGCTCCCCACCGCTGGACGCCTTTATTGCGTTGCGATATTGGCCGCAAGTTTCCATAGCAGGGGGCAGTTTTCATGATCGGAATTGTGCTTGTCACTCATGGCAAGCTGGCTGAGGAATTTCGACAGGCCGTCGAGCACGTCGTCGGACCTCAGAAATTCATCGAAACCATTTGCATCGGCCCCGAAGACGATATGGACCAGCGGAGGCAGGATATCGTCGATGCGGTCGCCAAGGCCGATGACGGATACGGCGTCATCATCCTCACCGACATGTTCGGCGGTACGCCGTCGAACCTTTCGATCTCAGTGATGGAAAGCGGCAAGACGGAGGTCATCGCCGGCATGAACCTGCCGATGCTGATCAAGCTTGCCGGCGTCCGAAGCGACAACAACATGGAGCGCTCGCTGGTCGAGTCCTCCGAGGCCGGCCGCAAATATATCAACGTCGCAAGCCGCGTGCTCAGCGGAAAATAAGAAAGCACTGCAAACGTATGTCTCCCCTTGCCCCACGGCATTTCACAATCGTCAACAAGCGTGGTCTCCACGCGCGAGCATCGGCCAAGTTCGTGCAGATGGTGGAAAGTTTCGAAGCCGATGTGAGGGTTTCAAGGGATGGATCGACAGTCGGCGGCAATTCCATCATGGGCCTGATGATGCTAGCCGCCAGCACCGGCTGTTCGATCGAGGTTTCCGCAAGCGGCCCGCAGGCTGTTGAAGCGCTCGACGCTCTGGAGGCGCTGGTTGCCAACAAGTTCGGCGAAGAAGCTTGATAACCATAGCAACCGAACGGACATAAACATATAAAGACGTCTTTATGTGTTGGTTGCAAGTTAGCCCTAAGCCTGTTACACCGCTGGCGAGATTTTTCGTCGACGCCCGGATGAACGGAAATCCGTTCCCCTGCCTTCGACACACCACGCGGAGAGCTTTATGAGCACTGACAAGGATTACATCGTCGCGGATATCGAACTTGCTGCCTACGGCCGCAAGGAGCTCGACATCGCCGAAACCGAAATGCCGGGCCTGATGTCGTGCCGCGAGGAATTCGGTGCATCGCAGCCGCTCAAGGGCGCCCGCATCTCCGGTTCGCTGCACATGACGATCCAGACGGCGGTTCTGATCGAGACGCTGAAGGAACTCGGCGCCGACATTCGCTGGGCCTCCTGCAACATCTTCTCGACCCAGGATCATGCCGCTGCTGCCATTGCAGCGTCCGGCATCCCGGTATTTGCCGTGAAGGGTGAATCGCTCACCGAGTACTGGGAATACACCGACAAGATCTTTCAGTGGACGGATGGCGGCTTCTCCAACATGATCCTCGATGATGGTGGCGACGCCACCATGTACATCCTGCTCGGCGCCCGCGCCGAAGCCGGTGAGGACGTTCTTTCCGTGCCCACATCGGAAGAAGAAGAGATCCTGTTCGCGCAGATTAAGAAGCGTCTTGCCGCTTCGCCAGGCTGGTTCACCAAGCAGCGCGATGCGATCAAGGGTGTGACCGAAGAGACCACCACAGGCGTTCACCGCCTTTATGATCTTTCCAAGAAGGGCCTGCTGCCCTTCCCGGCCATCAACGTCAACGACTCCGTCACCAAGTCGAAGTTCGACAACAAGTACGGCTGCAAGGAATCGCTGGTCGACGGCATTCGCCGCGGCACCGACGTGATGATGGCCGGCAAGGTCGCCGTCGTCTGCGGTTACGGCGATGTCGGCAAGGGTTCGGCTGCTTCGCTCCAGGGCGCCGGTGCTCGCGTCAAGGTCACGGAAGTCGATCCGATCTGCGCCCTGCAGGCTGCCATGGACGGGTTTGAAGTTGTCGTGCTCGAAGACGTCGTTGCCTCGGCCGATATCTTCATCACCACTACCGGCAACAAGGACGTCATCCGCATCGAGCATATGCGCGAGATGAAGGATATGGCGATCGTCGGCAATATCGGCCATTTCGATAACGAGATCCAGGTTGCGGCGCTGAAGAACCTGAAGTGGACCAACGTGAAGCCGCAGGTCGACATGATCGAGTTCCCGAAGGGCAACCGGATGATCCTTCTGTCGGAAGGTCGCCTTCTCAACCTCGGAAATGCTACCGGCCATCCGTCCTTCGTCATGTCCGCCTCGTTCACCAACCAGACGCTGGCCCAGATCGAGCTGTTCACGAAGCAGGGCGAGTACAAGAACGAGGTCTATATCCTGCCCAAGCACCTCGACGAAAAAGTTGCCCGTCTTCACCTCGGAAGGCTCGGCGTGACGCTGACCAAACTTTCTGACGAACAGGCTGCTTATATCGGCGTCTCGTCGCAGGGTCCGTTCAAGGCTGAACACTACCGCTACTGATCCGTAGCCGAACAATCCACAACATCTTGTGGCCGCAGCCTTGACAAAGGCTGCGGCTTCTTTTTTGGCCCCGCGCCTTCCCGCTCTCTGCCGCGGCAGGTATTGTTACAGCTCTTGATTCGTACTCGTTCGAGCCTCCGGCTTCGGGCAAGGTGCGATGTGGTATGTCTTGTCGATAAGCGGCAATTGGACGGAGACAGACCGGTCATGTCGGTAAGAAAAACGAGCCTGCGAAAGCAGGCCGATCTCATTTGTGGCGTGGCGATGAGCTGCGGCCTGGACGCTTGTAAAGAGGCGGCAAATGGGCGGTGGAAGAAAGACCTTGCCCGGCTTGCGCCGGTGAGCTTGGCACGTTCGGCTGCAGCGTTCCTGGCGGGGACGGTGCTCTCAGGCGTGGCTGGGATGGCGCATGCACAGGAGGCCGGCACGGTCGGTCCGCACATGTTCTCGTCGACCCAGGTGATCTGGTCGTCGCTGCTGCTTGGCGCGCTGGGGGCTGCCCTGCTGTCGGCCGTCTGGCTGGTTCGCCAGCGCGGCAACATGGAAGCCGAAACCCAGGATATGCGCAGCGCGCTTTCGGATGCGCAGCAGCGGATTTCCAAGTACGAAGCGCTGATCGCCGACAAGAACCGCCGCATCGTGGTGTGGGAAAGCGGCTACTCCAAACCTGAGTTCCTGGGCCAGTTGCCGGCTGAAACCGGTGCGCCGCAGCAGGATCGCGATTTTCTCGCCTTCGGCCGCTGGCTGCGCTCTTCCTCGGCAATCGAGCTGGAAAAGGCGATCGACGCTCTGCGCGGCGAAGCCCGCAGCTTCGATCTGGTTCTTGAAACCAACCGCGACGAAATCCTTGAGGTGCAGGGCCGCGTTTCGGGCGGAAAGGCGTTTGTCCGCTTTATCGCGCTCAACAACCTGCGCGCCGAGCTTGCCGAACTGAAGATCGAACGCGAACGGCTGACCCACTCCATCTCGCTTTTCCACTCGCTGCTTGACACGATCGAACAGCCGGTCTGGCAGCGCGACGCACAGGGCAGGCTTGCCTGGGTCAACCACGCCTATAGCGATGCCGTGGAAGCCAAGGTTCCGACGCAGGCCGTTGACGAAAGCCGCGAATTCCTGGGCACGATCGCGCGTGAGAAAATCCGCGCCGTCGCAACAGCCAACTCGCCTTTCCACGACCGCATCTCCACTGTCGTGCGCGGCAATCGTACCGTGTTCGACGTTGTCGATGTCGTAGCAACGAACGGTTCCGTCGGCATTGCGATCGATGTGTCGGAAGCCGAATCGGTGCGCGAAGAGCTGAAGCGGACGCTCAACAGCCACGCCGAAACGCTGGACCATCTCGCGACACCCGTCGCCATCTTTGACGGCGAACGGCGGCTGCAATTCTACAACCAGGCTTTCGTCCAGCTGTGGGGCCTTTCCCTGCCCTTCCTCGAATCGCGGCCGGATAATTCCGAACTGCTCGACAAGCTGCGGGCCAACGGCAAGCTGCCGGAAGAGCTGAGCTGGCGCAACTGGAAGGAATCGGCGCTGTCGATCTACCAGGCGCTCGATACCAAGACCGATACCTGGCATCTGCCGAACGGCCAGACGCTGCGCGTCATCGCCACCGCGCACCCTCGCGGCGGCGCCACCTGGGTGTTCGAAAACCTCACCGAACAGGTCGATCTCGAAACCCGTTACAACACGCTGGTCAAGGTTCAGGGCGAAACGATCGACCACCTTGCAGAAGGCGTGGCCGTGTTCGGCCCGGACGGCCGAATCACACTGTCCAACCCCGCTTTCCGTGCGCTCTGGGGCGTGACCGCCGACGAGACAAAGCCGGGCACCCATATCAAGGCGATCGAGAAAGCCTGCGCGCCATCCTATGACGAGCCGGACGGCTGGCGTCATTTCGGGCAGATGCTGACCAATTTCGATGACGAACGGGCCTCGATACAGGGAACGTTCGAGCTCTATTCCGGCCTGATCCTTGATTATGCCGCGACGCCTTTGCCCAATGCCCAGACGATGTTCACCTTCGTCGACATGACGGCCAGCGCGCGCGCCGAGCGGGCACTCAAGGAAAAGAACGAGGCGCTGCAGAAGGCAGACGAGCTGAAGAACGATTTCGTCCAGCATGTTTCCTACGAGCTGCGCTCGCCGCTGACCAACATCATTGGCTTCACGGATCTCCTGAAGACGCCCGGCATGGGCGAATTGAACGAGCGGCAGGCCGAATATATCGACCACATCTCCACGTCCTCGTCGGTGCTTCTCACCATCGTCAACGATATCCTTGATCTCGCGACCGTCGATGCCGGCATCATGCAGCTGAACTATTCGCAGCTGGCCGTGGACGAGCTTTTGGACGACGTAGCGATGCAGATCGCCGACCGGCTCCACGAAAATACGGTGACGCTGGAAATCATCGCGCCGACGGCACTCGGAACCGTGTTTGCCGACGAGCAGCGGCTGAAGCAGATCCTGATCAAGCTTCTGATGAACGCCACAAATTTTGCGCCCGAGGGGTCCGCGATCTCGCTGAATTGCTGGCGCGACGAGAGCAACGTGTTCTTCTCGGTAACTGACAGAGGCCCCGGCATTCCTCCTGACATGCTGAAAACGGTGTTCGACCGGTTCAAGGCGAACGCCAAGGGCGGCAAGCGCAGCGGTGCAGGCCTTGGTCTTTCGATCGTCGAAAGCTTCGTCACCCTCCACAACGGCGACGTCTCGATCGACAGCCGGGCCGGACAGGGAACGGTGGTCACCTGCCGCATTCCGGTTGGATCGCGGGCTCGTTCGGTCGCTGCCGAATGATCGCTGCGCCTGGCGATAGCATTGTCGTGACACTGGCCGACGAGGCCGAGACAATTCTGTTCGGCGAGGATCTGGTGCTGGCGCTGAAGGCCGGCGACTGCCTGGCCCTTTCCGGCGATCTCGGCGCCGGCAAATCGACGCTGGCGCGTGCCTTCCTTCGGGCTATGGCAGACCAGGACGATCTGGAAGTACCGAGCCCCACCTTCACGCTGGCCCAGATATACGACCTGCGCGTTCCCGTGGTGCATTTCGATCTCTACCGGCTGGCCGATCCATCCGAGCTCGACGAGCTTGGTTTCGACGAAGCGCTTTCCTCCGGCATCTGCCTTGTCGAATGGCCGGAAATGGGCGGCGATCTCCTGCCCGCAGATCGCATCACGCTCACGCTCGAGCATGAGACCATTGGCCGGCGGGCGACGATCACGGCACCGGAAGCAGCCTTGGCCCGCATTCGCCGGGTGATCGCCATCCGCGAGTTTCTTCGCGCAAACGGCCACGCCAATGGCCGACGCCGGTTCCTGACCGGCGATGCCTCGATGCGGGCCTATGAAACGGTTCTGAGCGAATCAGGCGAAACGGTGATCCTGATGGACTGGCCGAAGCGGCCCGAGGGTCCGCCGGTTCTCGACGGCAAGCCGTATCCGAAAGTGGCGCATATCGCCGAGGATGCCTATCCGTTCGTGGCGATCTCCGATTACCTGCGCGGCATCGGCCTTTGCGCGCCTGAAGTTCTTGCCGTGGATTACGACCAGGGCATTCTTCTCATCGAGAACCTCGGTCAGGATGGCGTGCTCGACGAGGACGGACAGCCGATCGGCGAACGTTACCGCGAAAGCGTCGTGGCGCTGGCCTATCTGCATGGCCATGAGATCCTCCAGGATCTTCCCGTCGCCGGGTCCAGCACGCATCACATTCCGGATTTCGATCCGGTTGCGATGAAGATGGAAGCGCGGCTTCTGCTCGACTGGTATCTGCCGTGGAAGCGGGGCGGACAGGCTGGAGAGGACGAGCGAGAAGAGTATCTCTCGATCTGGGACGGGCTGATCGCAGAGCTCGGCTCTGCAGAGAAGAACCTGCTGCTGCGCGATTTCCATTCGCCCAACATCATCTGGCGTTCACAGGCGTCGGGCGTGCATCAGGTGGGCCTGATCGATTTTCAGGATGCGATGATCGGCCCGACGGCTTACGACCTCGCGTCGCTGGTCCAGGACGCCCGCGTCGATATTCCCAAGGTTCTGGCCGATCAGATGATGATCGACTACCTGACGCTGCGCCGCGCACTGGGCGGATTTGACGAAGCGGGTTTCCTGAAATCCTGGGCGATCATGGCGGCACAGCGCAACTGCAAGCTTGCCGGGCTCTGGGTTCGACTGCGGGAACGCGACGGCAAGCCGCACTATATGAAGCATATGTCGCGAACATTGCGCCATCTTTCGACGGCACTCGCGCATGAAGCACTCGCGCCCTTGCGCGATTGGTGCCACAGAGCTGGTATAGAGCTTCCCGAATCATAAATACGGTTGCATGGACATGACCAACGCCCCGATCACGCAGGCTATGGTGCTGGCGGCAGGGCTCGGTACCCGGCTTCGCCCGATCACCGATACGATGCCGAAGCCACTGGTATCCGTTTCCGGAAAGCCGATGATCGATTACGGGCTCGATGCCCTGGCAGACGTCGGCGTGACGCATGCGGTCGTCAACGTCCATCACTTCGCCGACCGGATGGAAGCGCATCTCGCCGCCTATCCGCGCCTTGAGATCATCGTGTCCGACGAGCGGGCGCAGCTGATGAATTCGGGTGGCGGACTGAAGCAGGGTCTGTCTCTGCTCATCCCCGGCTTTGTCTTCGTCATGAATGCCGACCTGTTCTGGATCGGCGAAAAGCCTGGCGAGCCCACCAATCTTGAGCGCCTGGCCGGGTTTTTCGATCCGCAATGCATGGATATGGCGCTGCTCTGCGTGCCGCTGGAGCGCACCACCGGACACAACGGCAAGAAGGATTTTCAGCTGTCCTCCGACGGCCGGCTTTCGCGTTACGTTGAAGGCGAAGATAACCCGGTCGTCTATGCGGGCGCGATCGTTATGCACACGTCCCTTCTCCACGACGCGCCTGACGATGCCTTCAATCTCAACATCTATTTCGACCGCGCGATCCAGAACGATCGGCTGTTCGGCCATGTGATGGATGGCGAATGGATCACCGTCGGCACGCCGGAAGCGCTTCCTGAAGCCGAAGCCGTGATCGCCCGCCACAAAGCGGGGGCCTGATCGATGTCGGATGTATCGCCGAACCACCTCTTCTCCATCCCGTCAGGTGGGCCTTTCCTGAAGACGCTAGCCGCAGCACTCTGCGACGGGCGGCTGAACGAGACGTTTCGCTACGATCCCCAAAATCCGCTGTCGCTGGCTGACGTCACAATTTTTGTGCCGACCCGCCGTTCGGCGCGTGTGCTGCGCTCGGAATTCGTCGATCTTCTCGGCGGTCGCGCCGCGATCCTGCCGGTCATCCGGCCGCTTGGCGAAACCGACGACGATCAGGGGTTTTTCGATCTCGTGGCGCCCGAGGAAATGGATCTGGCCCTCCCGATCGGCGGCACGGCGCGACTTCTCGAACTTGGCCGGCTGATCCTTGCCTGGCGCAACCAGCTGCCGAAGATCGTGCTGGATGTGCATTCGGAATCGCCGCTGGTGGCGCCCGCAAGCCCTGCGGATGCGATCTGGCTTGCCCGGGCGCTGGCGGAACTGATCGATGCGATCGAGACCGAGGAACGCGACTGGAAGGATCTCGACAATCTCCAGACCGGCGAACATGCGCTGTGGTGGCAGCTGACGGCCGAATTCCTGAAGATCGCCAGCGGTTTCTGGCCGACGCGGCTTGAAGAGCTGAAACGCTCTTCGCCGGCAAAGCATCGTGCTTCAATCCTGCGCGGAGAGGCGCGTCGGATTACCGAGCGGGAGCACAAGGGGCCCGTGATTGTTGCAGGATCCACAGGCTCTGTTCCGGCAGCGGCCGAGCTGATCGCGGCGATCTCCAGGCTTGCCGAAGGCACGGTTGTCCTGCCGGGCCTCGACATGACGATGCCGCAGGACCAGTGGGACATGGTCGGCGAGGAAACCTTCGACGGCAAGCCCGACCCTTCGAGCCGCAGCCATCCGCAATTCGGTTTGTCCCGCCTGTTGAAGAAGATCGGTGCCACGCGCGAGGATGTCACTGTCATCGGCGAGACGCAGGCCGATCTTGCCTTTCGCGCCGAGGCGATCTCGCAGGCGCTGGTGCCTGCAAAGGCGACGGATCGCTGGAGTACGTGGCGCCAGGACGCCGATGCTGAAAGACTGCGCGGCGCCTTTGCCGATGTGGCACTGATCGAAGCTGCAAACGAGCGCGAGGAAGCGGTGGCGATTGCCATCGCCTTGCGGCTGGCGCTGGAAAAACCCGGACGAAACGGTGGCGAGGCCCAGGCAGCGCTGATCACGCCCGACCGCGCGCTTGGCCGCCGCGTCACCGCAGAACTTGCCCGTTTCGGCATCCTCGCCGACGATTCGGCAGGTTCCGCCCTTTCCGGCACGCCGCAGGGCACGCTGACCCAGCTTCTGCTCGAAGCGACGCTTCGCCCGGGCGACCCTGTGGCAATCGTCGGCCTGCTCAAACATCCGCTGATCCGGCTCGGCCTTCCTCCGGCGGAGTTGCGCGCCGCGATCGATGCGCTGGAAGTGCTGGCACTCCGCGGTGGCGTCGGCGACATGGATATTTCAGCACTCGAGCCGCTTCTCGATGCGCAGCTGACCCTGATCCTTGAAGACCGGCACATGCCGCATTGGCGCAGCTCGTTGCCCGAAGGCGCGGTCGGTCAGGCAAAGGATATCGCAAAGCGGATATCGACAGCGGTCGAACCGCTGGTCAGCGCCTTTATCCGCCGCCGTCCCGATGGGCGCGGGCTGACGGCAAGACTGACGCTGTCTGATTGGGCGACCCGCACCGGGCGCGCGCTCGAAGCGCTGTGCATCGATGAGCGCGGTGATCTCTCGGCACTGTGGTCCGGAGAGCCGGGCGAACGTCTCTCGGGCCTGCTCGGCGAAGTCATCGAGACGGAAGGCCAGATCGAGGCCGACGGACCGCAGTGGATCGACATCGTCATGGCGCTGACGACAGGCGAAGCGGTGAAGCCGCGTTCGCTGGCGCATCCGCGCGTGTTTATCTTCGGCACGCTGGAAGCACGGTTGCAGAGCGTCGATACAATGATCCTCGGCGGTCTCAACGAGGGCTCCTGGCCGGGACAGACGGTCAACAATCCGTTCCTGTCGCGCTCGATGAAGACCGACATGGGGCTGGAACCGCCCGAGCGGCGGATCGGCCAGCTTGCGCACGATTTCGAAATGGCCTGCGGCACCCGCAACCTGATCTTTTCCCGCTCCACACGACAGGGATCGACGCCGACGGTTGCCTCCCGCTGGCTGCAGAGATTGTTGGCGCTGGGCGGCAAAAGCTTTGCCGACGAATTGAAGGCGCGCGGCAAGGATGTTCTGCATTGGGCGTCGCTGATCGATCGTGGCGACAACCAGCAGCAGGCCAGGCGCCCTGCCCCCAAACCGCCGGCGGAGCTGCAGCCGGTCAAATATTCGTTCAGCGAAGTCGGACGGCTGCGTCGCGACCCCTATTCGATCTATGCACGGCGTATCCTCAAACTCGATCCGCTGGCGCCGTTCAACGAAGATCCGGGTGCGGCACAGCGCGGCACGCTCTACCACGCCATTATCGACCGCTATACGCGCGAAAGCCACAAGCCCGGCACGCCGGTTTCACGTGAAGCAATGCAGCGCATCACGCGGGAGCTGTTCGACGCCGAACAGCTCCCGCCGCATATCGACCGGGTCTGGCGGCCGCGCTTCGTCGAGGTCGCGCGGGCGTTTCTCGACTGGGAAGAGCGTCGCGCACCGGAAGTCCGCAGCAGCGTTACGGAAGCCGGTGCCGGTTTCGAGGTTGAGAGTGCCGGCATCCGTGTCACCGGCATTGCGGACCGGATCGACATCAAGCGCTCCGGCGAGGCTGACATCATCGACTACAAGACCGGCCTCAACCCTTCCGTCCTACAGGCGCGGTCGCTGCTCGACCCGCAACTTGCCTTGGAGGCAGCGGCGCTGCAGGCAGGCGCCTTCAAGACGATGGGCATCCAGCGGCCCGGCGATCTTCTTTATGTCCGGCTTCGACCCGGCGACCGGTTCAAGGAAGACCGGATCAACAATGAGGGCGCAACCGCGAATGCCAAACGCCAGCCGAAATCGGCGATCGATCTGGCGCAGGAATCGATCGACCAGCTGACCAAGTTCGTCGTCAAGCTGCGTCAGGGCGATGCGGGGTTCGCCTCGCGGCTGGTCCCGTTTGCTCAGGGTGATTTCGGAGGTGAATACGATCACCTCGCCCGCGTTGCCGAGTGGTCGACCGCGGATGACGACGGAGAGGCAGACGCCGATGAGTGATCTTTTCACCGACCTTCCGGATAACCCGGCTTCGGACCTGCCGGATGGTGACGACCCGATCCACTGGATCGATTGGACCACGGTTCAGCAATCGCGTGCCTCGGACCCGGCCAGTTCCGCCTGGGTGTCGGCCAATGCCGGCTCCGGCAAGACGCATGTGCTAACCCAGCGGGTAATCCGGCTTCTGCTTGCCGGCTGCCGTCCCTCAGCCATCCTATGCCTCACTTATACAAAGGCCGCGGCATCGGAAATGTCGAACCGTGTGTTTCAGCGGTTGTCCGAGTGGACGGTTCTGTCCGACGCGGAGTTGCGGGCGAGGATTGCGGCTATCGAAGGTCGTGAGCCGGATTCCTCGACGATTTCCGAGGCGCGGCGCCTGTTTGCGAAGGCGCTGGAAACGCCGGGTGGTCTCAAAATCCAGACGATCCACGCCTTCTGCGAAGCTCTGCTGCACCAGTTTCCGCTGGAGGCCAATGTGGCAGGCCATTTTTCCGTGCTCGACGACCGCGCTGCCACCGCCCTTCTCTCCGAAGCGCGTCGTTCGCTGCTGACGGCCACATCCGCCGAAGATGATCCGGATCTGGCGGAAGCCTTTGCGCATGTTCTCGATCTCGGCGACGAGTTCGGGCTGGAAGCGCTGCTGTCCGACATCGTTGCAAGACGCACGGCGATCCGCAAATTTACGGCGCAGGCGGAGAAGAACGGCGGCATCGGCCCGGAACTGAAGCGGGTCCTGGGGCTCGATCCTGCCGATAGCGAAGACAGCATTGCCGCCACCTATTGGCCGCTGCCCCAGCTTTCCGGCATCACGCTCGACCTCTATCTGTCGCTTGCCGACCAGAAGGGCGGCTCGACCGTGCATGAGGTGGCCTATGGTTTGCGCCTGGTCGCCAAGGAGACGGATGTCTTCAAGCGTGCCGCCTATCTCGATTCCATCTTCCTCACGGCCAAGGGCACGGTGAAGGCGGATCGCAGCCTGATCGCCAGCGCCATGACCAAGATCGCGCCGGAGCTTGCCGGCGCGATCGATGCGGCGCGAGAGCATGTTCTGAGCTGCCGGAACCGTTTGCGGCTGTTTCGCCTGTTTGCCGCCACCAAGGCGGCGCTGACGCTCGCCGCACGTCTCACCGACGACTACGAGGACCTGAAACGGGGCCGCAGCCTTCTCGATTTCGAGGATCTGATTGCCCGCACCGCCGATCTCCTCACCCGCGATGGCGTCGGCGCCTGGGTGCACTACAAGCTCGACCAGGGCATCGACCACATCCTGGTCGACGAGGCGCAGGATACCAGCCCGATCCAGTGGACCGTGATCAAGTCGCTGGCGGAGGACTTTTATTCCGGCAACAGCGCGCGCGATACGCGCCGGACGATGTTTGCGGTCGGTGACGAGAAACAGTCGATCTACTCGTTCCAGGGCGCGCGGCCGGAGCGGTTTGCCGAGGAACGCAGCGCGACGCAGAGACAGGTCGCGGCCAGCGGTCAGCCGTTCCACGCCATTCGCCTGCCGCTGTCCTTCCGGTCGACAGCCGACATTCTTTCTGCCGTCGATCAGGTGTTCTCGATCGAGGAAAATGCCAAAGGACTGTCCGCGATCGGCGATCCGGTTCAGCACCGTTCCAACCGCATGGGTCATCCCGGCGCGGTCGATCTGTGGGACGTGGTGGCGCCCGAAGTGTCCGAACAGGAAGACGACTGGACCGCGCCGTTCGATTCGACCCCGGACAAGGCAACGGCCGCTATCCTTGCGTCGCGCATTGCCGCCCGGATCGGCGAGATGATCGGCCGCGAGACGGTCATCGAAAAGGGCGTGGAACGGCCGATCGAGCCGGGCGACATTCTCGTTCTCGTGAGAAAACGCGACGCCTTCGTCAACGCGCTGACGCGGGCGCTGAAACGCCGCGACAACATTCCCGTCGCCGGTGCCGACCGGTTGAAGCTGACGAGCCATATCGCGGTGCAGGATCTGCTGGCGCTCGGTCGTTTCCTGCTCCTACCGCAGGATGACTTGTCGCTCGCAGCGCTTCTCAAAAGCCCGCTATTCGATCTGGCCGAAGACGACGTGTTCGAGGTTGCGGCGCTCAGAGCCGAAAATGACAGCGCCTGGACACAGCTAAAGCGTCTTGCCGAAGAACAGCCACTACGGTTTAACGATGCCGCCGAGCGCCTGCAGCATCTGCTGATGCTGTCCCGTATGCTCAGCCCGCATGATCTCTATGCCCGCATTCTGGGACAATATGGCGGACGGCGGAAGTTTCTCGGACGGCTCGGCACCGAGGCTGGCGACATTCTGGACGAGTTCCTGACGTTCGCGCTCGATCACGAGACATCCGGCCTGCCCGGCCTGCAGGCTTTCGTATCCACGCTGGAGCTGGAAAGCCCCGAGGTGAAGCGCGAACAGGATGGTGGCCGCAACGAGGTGCGGATCATGACCGTACATGCTTCCAAGGGCCTCGAAGCGCCGGTCGTGTTCCTCGTCGACAGCAACTCGAAATCCTTCATTCCGTCGCATGTGCCGAAATTCCGGTTGCTGAAGACCGTCCATGGCGATGTTCCGGCCTGGCTTGCGGGCAAGACGCTGTCTAATCCGCTGACGGCGGCCGACGACGAACGGCTGAAGACCTCTGCCGAAGAAGAGTACCGGCGGCTTCTCTATGTGGGCATGACCCGCGCTGCCGATCATCTGGTGATTTGCGGCTATCGTGGCAGCCGCGACAACCCTGACAGCTGGCAGGCGATGATCGCGCGGGCCTTGTCGGCGAGCGGTCAGCATTGCAGCCCGACTACATTCTCCGGACCCGAGGGCGAGTGGAACGGCCTGTCCTGGCGTTTGCCCCAGGCGCCCGGCAAGGCTGCTGCCAAAGCGGACCACGCAGGTGCAGGCGGCTCGGAACGGGAGGCATTCGCCCCTACCCTGCCCACTGCCCTCTCCCGGCCGCTTCCCCCACGAAAAATCCTGCCGAGGCCACTTAGCCCGTCTGGTGCCGGCACGATGATCGATGACGACGATGATGATCTGATCGTCACATCGCCCCTGTTTGGAGAAAAGGCGACCGGCAGCCTGGCACTGCAAAAAGGCAAGCTGGTGCATCGGATGCTGCAGATGCTGACCGACTTTCCGGACGGTGAGCGCGAGGGTGCAGCCCGGCGTTATGCCGACCGCGCCGCCCGCTTCTGGCCGCCGGCTGAGCGACAGAAGCTAGTTGAGAGCGTCATGTCTGTTCTGTCCCTTCCCGAGCTCGCGCCGGTATTTTCTGCGCGCAGCCAGTCGGAGGTCTCGATCATGGGGACGCTGACGCTGGAGGGGCAGGACTATGCGATTTCCGGCCGGATTGACCGGCTGGTCGAGATGGAGGACCGCGTCATCATCCTCGATTACAAGACGAACCGCTTTCCGCCGGGCACTGCGGAAGACGTGCCATTGACCCACAGGGCACAGCTCTCCATCTACCGCGAAATCCTCACGCCTCTTTATCCGGGCAAAGCGATCGACTGCGTGCTCGTCTACACCGAGACAGCAAAGGTAATCCCGCTGGGTGTGGAGCTGATGTCCCGTTCGCTTGCAGAACTTAAGACAAAGTGACATGACGGACATTGAAAATAGTGAGTGCCGATCTCACATCTGGGTCAACAAGAATCGAAGGAGAGCCCAATGGCTACCGTGAAAGTCGATACAAACAATTTTCAGGCTGAAGTTCTGGACGCCGTAGAGCCGGTCGTCGTCGATTTCTGGGCTGAATGGTGCGGCCCGTGCAAGATGATCGCTCCGAGCCTTGAAGAGATTTCGACGGAACTCGCCGGCAAGGTGAAGGTCGTTAAGCTGAACATCGATGAGAACCCGGAACTGGCTGCCCAGTTTGGTGTGCGCTCGATCCCGACCCTTGCCATGTTCAAGGGCGGCGAAGTGGCCGACATCAAGGTTGGCGCTGCGCCAAAGACGGCTCTAGCAGCCTGGATCTCCAGCGCCGCTTAAGCTTCTGTTTCACGTGAATCCAAAAACCCGGCTGATCGATCAGCCGGGTTTTTTGTTATCTGCTGTTGATAGATCCTGTCCGTCATCAGACCGGTGGCGTGCCATTGTCGGCGAGTACATTGCCGGCGAAATAGAGCGAGCCGCCGATCAGGATACGGGGCGGCGGACTGCCGGGCAGCTGGCGGCGGGTGATTTCCTGCAAGGCTTCGATGGTGGAACCCGCGGGCTCGGCCACCAGACCAGCGTCGAACGCAGCATTGGCCAGCACAACTGGATCAAGGCCTGCCTCGCTATCGCGGATGCGGACGGTAAAGACGTGTTCGCCGAGATCCGCAAAGGCCCGGAAATAGCCGACGGGATCCTTCGTATTGATCATGCCAGTGACGAGATAGAGCGGCCGGGGCTGGCGTTCCTCGAAGGCGGCCATGGCTTCGGCAATCACTTCGCCTCCGGCCGGGTTGTGCCCGCCGTCCAGCCAGATTTCCGAACCCGGGGGCGCGAATTCGAGCAGTTTCCCTTCGACCAGCTTTTGCAGGCGGGCCGGCCATTCAACCATGCCCATCGCCTTTTCCATGGTCGCATCCGTTACCGTGAAACCGGCGGCCTTGACGGCGCGGATTGCAGCAGCGGCGTTGGCGAACTGGTGGCGGCCCGGAAGGCGCGGCAGCGGCAGGTCTTGCAGGCCGTCTTCGTCCTGGTAGATCAGCCGGCCGAATTCCTCATGAGCGGAGAAATCCTGGCCATAGATGGAGAGCTGACAGCCCAGCCGTTCGGCAGTCGCAACCAGAACCTCGCGGGCCGCGTCGAATTCCTGGGCGCCGACCACGACCGGGCGACGGCGCTTCATGATGCCGGCCTTTTCCGCTGCGATCAGTTCGACCTTGTCGCCCAGATAGGCCTGGTGATCGAGCGCGATCGGCATGATCACCGAGACGGCGGGGTCGGTGATGACGTTGGTCGCATCGAAGCGACCGCCCAAGCCCACTTCCAGCACTACGGCATCGGCGGGCTGTTCGGAAAAGATCAGGAAGGTTGCCGCTGTCAGGATCTCGAACACGGTGATCATCTGGCCGGCATTGGCATCGCCGACGCGGCGCAGCGCATCCGCCAGCAGGGCATCGTCGACAAGCTGGCCCCGGCCGCCCTTCACGCCGATGCGAAAGCGTTCGTGCCAGCGCACCAGATG
The DNA here is from genome assembly GCF_050500205.1 of Neorhizobium sp. DAR64860/K0K1. Lineage (NCBI taxonomy): Bacteria > Pseudomonadati > Pseudomonadota > Alphaproteobacteria > Hyphomicrobiales > Rhizobiaceae > Neorhizobium > Neorhizobium sp. DAR64860/K0K1. The sequence continues at coordinate 3,331,810 of NZ_CP191459.1, forward strand.
CGGCGATGTGTGGACGTGCACGGCATAGCCACCCGCTTCGAGAAGCGCGCGGCAAAAGGCGGTGCAGGACCCCTTGCCGTTGGTGCCGGCCACATGAATGACCGGCGGCAGTTTCAGATGTGGATTGCCGAGCATCTCAAGGAGGCGGGTAATGCGCTCGAGCGACAGATCGAAACCCTTCGGGTGAAGGGTCATCAGCCGCTCGATTTCCTGCTCGGCCGCACTTGCCACGGGCTGGTTCATCGTCGTCATCCCGAAGCTCCGGCTCCGATCACGTTAGGTCAGAACCGGTGTTCAGGCGCTGACGGCGACAGGGGCGGGAAGGAATTCCTGATCAGGCTGTCTCATCAGCATCTTCAGGATCCGCGCCAGCGTTGCCGGGATATCGTGGCGCTTGACGACCATATCTACCATGCCATGCTCAAGCAGGTATTCTGCGGTCTGGAAGCCTTCCGGCAGCTTTTCGCGCAGGGTCTGTTCGATCACGCGCTTGCCGGCAAAGCCGATCTCGGCGCCCGGTTCGGCGATATGGACATCACCCAGCATGGCATAGGAAGCGGTCACGCCGCCGGTGGTCGGGTTGGTCAGCACACAAATATAGGGAAGGCCTGCTTCCTTCAGCATGTCGACGGCAACCGTGGTGCGGGGCAGCTGCATCAGCGACAGGATGCCTTCCTGCATGCGGGCGCCGCCAGAAGCCGGGAAGATCACCAGCGGGCACTTTTCCTTCAAGGCGCGCTCGGCCGCCTTGACGATCGCTTCGCCGGCCGCCATGCCGAGCGAACCGCCGATGAAGTTGAATTCGTGCACGACGGCGACGAGTTTAACGCCATGGACGGAACCGAGACCGGCGAGGATCGTGTCCTCCTGATCGGTCTTGATGCGGCTGTCCTTCAAGCGGTCAGCGTATTTCTTGGAATCGCGGAACTTGAGCGGATCCTGGGCGACCTTCGGCTGCACCAGCGATTCGAACTCGCCGTCGTCGAACAGGTCTCTCAGACGCGCCTTGGCCGGCATCTTCATGTGGAAGCCGGAGGCGGGGATGACCCACTTGTTCTCTTCGAGATCCTTGTGGAAGACCATTTCCCCGGTTTCCGGGCATTTGATCCAGAGATTTTCCGGAACGTCCCGATCGGGACGGCCGAGCATGGAGTTGATGCGCGGCCGGACGTAATTGGTGATCCAGTTCACTGGGCGTACTCCGAGTTTGGACTTGTCAGGCCTTATCTGGGCCAGTTATTCGGCGGCAACAAGGCGGGCGGAACGCACACCGGTGGCCAGGCCGCGGACGAAGGTGGAAACGGCAGATACCGTATCTGGCGTCGCAGCGCCATCCTTGGTGAGACTGCCGGCAACCTGCGCAACGATCGCGCTGCCGACGACGACACCGTCAGCCGCAGCGCCGATAGCTTGCGCATGGTCGGCAGTCTTGACGCCGAAGCCGACGCAGACCGGCAGGTCGGTATGACCCTTGATGCGGGAGACAGCGCCCGAGATCAGCGACAGATCCGGCAGAGCGGATCCGGTAATGCCGTTCATCGAAACGTAATAGACGAAGCCCGACGTGTTGTGCAAAACCGTCGGAAGGCGCTTTTCGTCCGTGGTCGGCGTGGTCAGCCGGATGAAGTTCAGCCCCTTGTCGATTGCCGGAATGCAGAGTTCGTCATCCATTTCCGGCGGCAGGTCGACGATGATCAGACCGTCGATACCGGCTTCCAACGCGTCATCGACGAACCTGTCGACGCCGTAGATATAGATCGGATTGTAGTAGCCCATCATGACGATCGGCGTTGCGGCATCGCTCTTGCGGAATTCGCGAGCGAGATCCAACGTCTTAGCAAGTGTCTGGCCGCCTTTCAGCGCGCGCTGCCCCGCCATCTGGATTGCCGGACCATCGGCCATCGGGTCGGAAAAGGGCATGCCGAGTTCGATCACGTCGGCGCCGGCATCCGGCAGGGCCTTCATGATGGCCAGCGACGTGGCAAAATCGGGATCGCCGCCCATGAAATAGGTGATCAGTGCCGGGCGGCCTTCAGCCTTCAGATCGGCAAAACGCTTGTCCATCCGTGCGGTCATGTTCAGAGCCCCATTCCAAGGATTTTGCCGACAGTGAAGATGTCCTTGTCGCCGCGACCGCACAGGTTCATGACGATGATTTCGTCCTTGGACATCTTTGGTGCGCGCTTCATGACTTCGGCCAGTGCGTGCGAGGGTTCGAGTGCGGGGATGATGCCCTCGGTGCGCGTCAGGAACTGGAAGGCTTCTAGCGCTTCGGTATCCATGATCGGGACGTATTCGACACGTCCCATGTCTTTCAGCCAGGAATGCTCCGGGCCGATGCCGGGATAATCGAGACCGGCCGAGATCGAATGACCTTCCTTGATCTGGCCGTCGCCATCCTGCAGCAGATAGGTGCGGTTGCCATGCAGAACGCCAGGCGATCCTGCCGTCAGCGAGGCGCAATGCTCCTCGCCGTTCAGGCCCTTGCCGCCGGCTTCGACGCCGACGATCCTGACGCTGGCATCATCGAGGAACGGATGGAATAGGCCGATCGCATTCGATCCACCGCCAACGGCTGCTACCAGCATGTCGGGCAGACGTCCCTCGGCTTCCAGCATCTGTTCCTTGGTTTCGCGACCGATGACCGACTGGAAGTCGCGGACCATTTCCGGATAGGGATGCGGACCGGCAGCGGTGCCGATCATGTAATAGGTGTCATCGACATTGGTGACCCAGTCGCGCAATGCCTCGTTCATGGCATCCTTGAGCGTGCCGTGGCCTGACGTGACCGGGATCACCTCGGCGCCCAAAAGCTTCATGCGGAAGACATTGGGTGCCTGGCGCTCGACATCTGTCGCGCCCATGTAGACGACGCAGGGCAGGCCGAAGCGGGCAGCGACCGTGGCCGAAGCGACGCCATGCTGGCCAGCACCGGTTTCAGCGATGATGCGGGTCTTGCCCATGCGCTTGGCAAGCAGGATCTGGCCAATGCAGTTGTTGATCTTGTGGGAGCCGGTATGATTGAGCTCGTCGCGCTTGAAATAGATCTTGGCGCCACCGAGTTCTGCCGTCATGCGCTCGGCGAAATAGAGCGGGCTGGGGCGGCCGACATAGTGTTTGCCGAGATCGGTGAGCTGCTTTTGAAATGCGGGATCGGTCTTCGCCTTTTCCCATTCGCCCTGCAGATCCAGGATCAGGGGCATCAGGGTTTCCGCGACAAAGCGGCCGCCGAAAATACCGAAGAGGCCGTCCTCGTCGGGACCGGAACGGAACGAATTCAGTTTTGGGGTCTCGTTCACTTTCAACTCCTTCAGCGTTTCGTAGCGGCGTCTGCCGCATCGAAGAACGCATCGATCATGCCCAGATCCTTGGCGCCTGGCGCGCTTTCGACACCGGACGATACATCTATGCCGCTTGCCCGCGTCGATGAGAGCGCAGTCGCGACATTATCCTTGTTCAGGCCCCCGGAAAGCATGTAATCCACGCTCTGGTCAAGCGACGCCATGGCCTTCCAGTCGAAGGAAATGCCGTTACCGCCCGGAAGATCGGAGCCAGCCGGTGCCTTCGCGTCGAACAGAAAACGGTCAGCCACACCTATATAGGCATCGACCCCTGCAAGATCATCCGCGGACTTGACAGAAAACGCCTTCATGACAGGCAGACCGTAAAGCGCCTTGACGTGCAAAATCCGTTCCGGGCTCTCGTGACCGTGAAGCTGAAGCATGTCCGGGCGAAGCAGCGAGACGATATCGTCCAGTTCCTCGTCATCGGCATCCACCGTGACCGCAACGATCTTAGCTCTGCCACGCACCCGGTCCGCCAGGTCTCCGGCGATCTCGGGCGCGATGTTACGCGGGCTCTTGGGGAAGAAGATAAAGCCGATATGGGTTGCGCCGCGCGTCACCGCACGATCGACCGCTTCTTCAGTCTTGAGGCCGCAGATCTTGATATCCGGTTTCATGTGCGCGGATTGGCACGAAACGCGCCCGGAGTCGAGCCCTTCAGCGGTTTGGTGGCGTGACAGTTCGGCACGGACTCCTCTTCTGCAGACCTCAGGCAATCTTCCGGGGTGTGATTCGGTTCTCCACCACGATCCTGCACGCGCAAGGACATGCTCGCCGACATCATCACAACCAGAACCTCTGGCAAAAGAGCAGGTTTTTCCGGGAAAATAGACGTTCTCGATTCAGGTTTGATTTATTAGGGTTTTGCCAGTAACTTATTCCACAGCAAATTGTTTCTTGAAATGTTTTCGCAGGGGGTAGTCATGGCGGCAAGAGGTGCGAACTTTGTGCGCGCTGCAATGTGCCTTGCCGCGGTGAGCGCTCTTTCAGCCTGCACTCAGACGACTGCGTCGCTCAATTCCAAGTCTTCGAAGACACGAACTGCCCAAGTCAATATGGGTTCGGCAAAGCAGGTCTACACCTATTCGTCCAGCGACCGCGAATGCCTCAAGCGCGCGATGTATTTCGAATCAAGGCGCAGCAGCCCCGATGGTTTCATGGCTGTCGGCAGCGTCATCATGAACCGCCTGACCTCAGGTCTTTACCCTGAGACGATCTGTGGTGTCGTGGGGCAGGAAAAGCAGTTCGCGCCGGGGGTGATGACCCGCAAGATGGACGAAAACACTGCGCCGCAGCTGAATGAAGCAGCGGAAGCCGTGCTGAAGGGCAAGCGCCACCCCGATGTGAAGGAAGCGATGTTCTTCCACACGAAGGGCCTGCGCTTCCCCTACAAGAACATGCATTACGTGGCTGATGCCGGCGGCAACGTGTTTTACGAAAAGCGCGACGAGGACGGCAACTTGCAGACGCCAGAGCCGAAGCCTGCCGGGGCCTATGTCATGATGGCTGAAGGGACGATCGTACCAACGCCGGGAGCGATGAGCATGATCGCACGGGCCGAGCCTGTTCGTGAACAGACACCAAGCCCCGTTGCGGTTGCGTCCGCAGCAACGCAGCAGCCCTTGCCGGGCGTTGCCTCGGTCACAACGGTTGCCGACACATCTTCCGCCGCTGTCGCAACAGTGCAGCCTGTTTCCCATTCGCCCAGCATGATGCAGGCCTACCAGGCCGGCGCTGGCATGGATGCGGCAAGTGCCGCCATTCTTTCGACTGAAGCCTTGCCCAATAGCGGGCCTCTGCCGAAACGGCGCCCGGCGGGTGCCAAGACCGACACAGCCGGCGACATGGTAATGGTCGCGCCGACTCCGCGTCAGTTCCCGGCTCGCACAGCTACACCTTGATCTCTTCGTCCAGTTTCCGTTTGTTTTAGCTGGGCTTCAGCTGAAATCCAGCGCGTGAAGCTGCGAGCCATTCTGCTTCAGCCATTTGCGCGCCTCTTCCATCCTCGGGCAAAGCTGGTGGCAGAGAGCCCAGAACTTTGGCCCGTGGTTCATCTCCTTCAGATGCGCCACTTCGTGGGCTGCGAGGTAATCGATCACCAGCGGCGGCGCCATGACGATGCGCCAGGAAAAGCTCAGATTTCCATCCCAGGAACAGGATCCCCACCGGCTTCTCGTGTCTTTCAGCGTGACTGATGCGACCGGCTTGCGGATCGATGCGGCATGGCGAAAGGCCAGCAGCTCCATATCTCGACGTGCTTCTTTTTTCAGAAATGTCGCGACCCGACGGCCGAGATGATCCTCCAGCCCGCTTACCCTTACCACCGGCACGCCATCGACCATGGCGATTTCCGTCAGGCCGCGAAGCGTTCCGGTATGGTCGATGCGGTGCTGAACGCCGCGAATCGGCACGAAGCCGCCTGAGCGGATGGGATTGTCGGTGGAGAATTTCGAGAGCTTCGTGAGCAGCCAACCCTGATGGCGCTCGAGAAATTCCTCGATCTCGCTTTTCCGAAGGCCTGCCGGCACAGTGAGATTAAGCGCGCGGCCGCCGGGCTCGATGCGCAGCGTGATACGAGTGGCGCGACTGTTTTCCTTGATCGTCAGCGGCAAAGCGCGGTTTCCAACTTCAAGCGTGCGCTTCACGGTTTCGAGCGGTTTCGAGCGGGCGCGAAGGGGCTTTTTGAGGAGCGCGAACATGTAGCCTTTCTAGCCGATTCGAGAGAACCGTTCTCATGAAAAAGCCGGCGTCGCAAGGACGCCGGCTCGTTACGCTTCCAGAAGATCCGTTTGACCGATCAGACGTCGACGACCGGGTTCTGGCCGGAAGCGTTGCTGTTACGGCGCTCGCGCATGAAACGATCGAACTCTTCCTGATCTTTGGCACGGCGAAGCTCGCGGGAATAGCTGTCGAACTCATCGCGCATTTCGTCGAGCTTGCGGCGTTCTTCATCCATGCGGTTGAGTTCGGCCTTGCGCCAATCGTCGAAGGCAACGTTGCCTGTCGAGAAATGCGTGTTGTAGCCAGCGGCGCGGCTTCTGGAAAACCATCGGCTGGTCTTGCCGGCCCATTCGTCGGCGCGATTATTGGCATCGCGCTTGAAGCCGCGAAGCCGATCCCCGAAGATGATATAGGCAAGCATGGCCAAGCCAAGAGGCCAGAAGACCACGAAACCGAGCACCATTAAACCAATGGTGGCCGGCGTCCATTCCGGACGAATCAATGCAGACTGGTTCATGGGTTACACCCTTCAGTTCGATGCGGAGTGGCCTGATGCCAGCCCGATGATATCCGATTTGGTGAGCCTCAGACCCGCCTTCAAGAAGACAGGTCGCTAAATCCAAGAACATGCTGAAATACCTTGGAGAAATCCAGATACCGGCATCGAACCGGATCCACTCTCAGGTCGGCGAATCACCCTTGGTATTACGCTTCCGGGATGCGGGCTTGGCAGTCTTGGTATCGGCAATGGCATGCTTGCGGGTGAATTCGATGATGCGGGGGGCGATTTCACTGCGGAAACGCGAGCCGTTGAAGACGCCGTAATGCCCGACATCGGGCTGCATGTAATGCTGGCGCTTGTCATCCGGGATATTCGGACAAATCGTGTGTGCCGCCTTTGTCTGGCCGACGCCGGAAATATCGTCGTTTTCGCCTTCCACCGTCAAAAGAGCGACGGAGCGGATCGCCTTCGTATCGACAGGCATCGCGCGATGCATCATCTCGCCCTTGGGCAAGGAATGACGGATAAAGACGGCATCGACGGTTTGCAGATAGAATTCTTCCGTCAGATCCATCACCGCGAGATATTCGTCGTAGAATTCGCGGTGTTTTTCGGCGGGCTCGCCATCGTTTTTGACGAGGTGCTCGTAGAACTCCTTGTGAGCGGTGACGTGGCGGTCAAGGTTCATCGACATGAAGCCTGACAGCTGCAGGAAGCCCGGATAGACGCGCCGCATGAAGCCCGGCTGCGGAAACGGCACGCTCATGATGACATTGTCGCGAAACCATTCGAGTGGGTGATCTCCGGCAAGTTTGTTGACGGCTGTCGGATTACTGCGGGTATCGATCGGTCCGCCCATCAGCGTCATCGAGGCGGGCGCCATCCGATCACCGCGGGTTTCCATCACCGCAACGGCGGCAAGCACAGGCACCGACGGCTGGCAGACGCCGACCACGTGGGTGCCGGGACCGATCTGATGCAGCATCTCGATCAGGTAGTCGATGTAATCGTCGAGATCGAAGCTGCCCTCGGTGACCGGAACCATGCGGGCATCGATCCAGTCGGTGATGTAGAGATCCGCATGCGGAAGCAACGCCTCGACCGTGCCACGCAGCAAGGTGGCATAGTGACCGGACATCGGCGCGACGAGCAGGATCTTCTGGTCGGCCGGGCGCGCGGCGGGCAGATCGCGGCGAAAATGCAGGAGATTGCAAAAGGGCTTTGCCCAGACGATCTCTTCGGTGACCATGACCGGCTTACCGTCGACCACCGTTTTCGGAAGATTGAAGCTTGGCTTTTCATAGCGTCGCGTCATCCGCTCGAACACTTCGAGACTGGCCGACATGGAGCGGCCAAGTGCTGTCTGGGCGAACGGGTTCATCGGATTGTCGGACATGAAGCGCATGGCATCCGCGGCGGCCCGGAACGGCGCCATGGCGGCATGGTTCAACTCATAGAGCTGGTAGAACATGAAATCGGGCTCTCCTCATCCCTGGTCCGATATCCGTCAAAGCGGTGGCGGGCAAAACGTTCCGCCATCGGAATGCAGCAAGGCTAGCACTTGTGGAGGGAGTTATGAAAGGGCGGCGGTTTACCACCGCCCTTCCCTCGCTGCAGCACGCCTTGCCGATGCCAGCGATCGATCAGATATCGGCGACGAATGTCTGTTTCTGGGTGCCGAGACCATCGATGCCGAGTTCGACAACGTCGCCGGCTTTCAGGAAGCGCGGGGGCTTGAGGCCAAGGCCGACGCCCGGAGGCGTACCCGTGGAGATGACGTCTCCCGGATGCAGCGACATGAACTGGCTGAGATAGGAGACGAGGAAGGCGACGCCGTAAACCATCGTCTTGGATGAGCCGTTCTGCATCTTTTTGCCGTTGACCGTCAGCCACATTCCAAGGTTCTGCGGATCCGCGACCTCGTCCTTGGTGACAAGCCATGGGCCAATCGGTCCGAACGTGTCGCAGGACTTGCCCTTGGTCCACTGGCCCGCGCGTTCTGTCTGGAAGGCGCGCTCGGAGACGTCGTTGGTGAGGCAGTAACCGGCAACGTATTCCAGCGCCTCGGCTTCCGACACGTATTTCGCGGTCTTTCCAATCACGACACCGAGTTCAACTTCCCAGTCGGTCTTTTCCGATGTGCGCGGAATGACGACGTCGTCGTTGGGTCCGACGATGGCGGAGGTGGCCTTCATGAAGATGATCGGTTCCGGCGGCACGGTGGCGCCGGTTTCGGCCGCGTGGTCGGAATAGTTGAGGCCGATGCAGATGAACTTGCCGGTGCCCGTCACGCAGGCGCCGATCCGATCGGCAGACAGTTCCGGCAATGTCGACGCGTCGATCGCGGCAATCTTCGTCAAACCCTCGGGCGAAATCGCCTCCCCGCCGATATCCGCGACATGGCCAGACAGATCACGGATCTTGCCATCCTGATCGAGCAATGCCGGCTTCTCCTGGCCCACAGGTCCTACACGCATCAATTTCAAGGTCTTATTCCTCCAGTTGTCAGACAAGTGTTTATGCAAAAAAGAGGCGCGATTGTCACCCCTCTTTCTGCCATCTGCGGTTCATTGCAAAGCAGCCCTAACTGCCTAGATTGGGTAAGACCCAAACTTGTGAGGACACTATGACGACCAGCAACAGCCGGACCTCGGAATTTCCAATCGACGCTTTCTTTCTCGATCGCTGGTCGCCGCGGGCCTTCGAGAAGGAAGCCATCGATCGGGAAACGATGCTGACCATTCTGGATGCCGCGCATTGGGCACCCTCTTCCGGCAACAGCCAGCCTTGGCGCTTTGTCTACGCGTTACATGGCACCGAGGATTTCACCAGACTTGCGGATCTACTCGTTCCGGGCAATCGGCGCTGGGCACAAAACGCGGGTGCGCTGGTCTTCTTCGTGTCGAAAACCTATCGCGTTTCCAAGGATGGCGAACGTCGTGAGGGCTATACGCATTCTTTCGACACGGGCGCCGCGTGGTTCTCAATCATCTGCCAGGCGATGAAGCTTGGGTATCATGCGCATGGCATGGAAGGGTTCGACAAGGAAAAGGCTGTTGGCGAACTTGGTTTGCCTGAGGGTTTCAGGGTGGAAGCCGCAGCGGCGATCGGGCGCATGGCAGCCAAGGACACGCTGCCGGAGGACTTGCGCGAGCGTGAGGTTCCAAGCCAGCGCAAGCCTGTATCGGAAGTCGCTTTCGAAGGAAGGTTTGCCGGCGAAGAATAATTGTTTCACGTGAATCGTCCATCCTCAGGTTAGATTCACGTGAAACAGATTTCTGCTGGACAAACAAAAACGGCGGCCGGGAGGCCGCCATTTTTGCACGATGAAAAGATTGCTAGATATCGAGGTTGGCGACATTCAGCGCGTTCTCTTGAATGAACTCGCGCCGAGGCTCGACCTCGTCGCCCATCAAACGCGAGAACAGGCCGTCTGCATCCGTCGCATCGGGAACCTTGACCTGAAGCAGCGAGCGAACGTTGGGATCAAGCGTTGTTTCCCACAGCTGCTCGGCATTCATTTCACCAAGTCCCTTATAGCGCTGCATGGACAGGCCCTTGCGTCCCGCCGCAAAGATCGTGTCGAGAAGGGCGCGTGGACCTGAAATATCCTGCTCGCTATCCTTGCGAGCGAGGACTGGCGACGTGCTGTAGATCTCCTGCAGACGCGACGACATCTGGTCGATATGGCGGGCATCGGCAGAGCCGATCAGGGCCACATCGATCACGGCGACTTCCTTGACGCCACGAACCATCCGCTCGAAGCGCATGCCGCCTTCGTCGGTGACGTGACCCGACCAGCCACGCTCGGTTTCCTCGGCGATCATATCGAGACGCTTGGCGACTTCGTTAGCCGTCTGCTGGGCCCGTTCGGGGTTATCCGTCAGATCTGGATGAAGCGCGCCGGCAATGGCTGCCTGCTCGATGATCGAGCGGTTGTAGCGAGAATGCAGTCCCTCGATGATCGAGCGGATGCGCAATGCATCCTGGATGACTTCGCGCATATCCTGGCCTGCACGGACTTCACCGGAGCCGAGGGTCAGGGTCGTATCTTCCAGCCCCATGCCGATCAGATACTCTTCCAGAGCCTGCTCGTTCTTCAGGTACTGGATCGACTTGCCTCGCGTCACCTTATAAAGCGGCGGCTGGGCAATGTAGATGTGGCCACGCTCGATCAGTTCCGGCATCTGACGGAAGAAGAAGGTCAGCAGCAGGGTTCTGATATGGGCGCCATCGACATCGGCGTCCGTCATGATGATGATCTTGTGATAACGCAGCTTATCAGCGTTGAACTCATCCTTGCCGATCGATGTACCCAGAGCGGTAATCAGCGTGCCGATTTCCTGGCTGGACAGCATCTTGTCGAAACGGGCGCGCTCGACGTTCAGAATCTTGCCGCGGAGCGGTAGGATAGCCTGGGTATCACGCGAACGGCCCTGCTTGGCGGAACCGCCGGCGGAGTCACCCTCGACGAGGAAAACTTCGGACTTGGCCGGATCGCGTTCGGAGCAATCGGCGAGCTTGCCGGGAAGCGAGGCGATATCGAGCACGCCCTTGCGGCGGGTGAGTTCACGAGCCTTGCGGGCCGCTTCGCGGGCAACGGCAGCTTCCACCACCTTGCCGACCAGGATCTTCGCTTCAGCCGGATGTTCTTCAAGCCAGGAGCTCAGCGCTTCGTTGACGAGGCTTTCGACAACCGGGCGCACTTCCGAGGACACGAGTTTGTCCTTGGTCTGCGACGAGAACTTCGGATCCGGCACCTTCACGGAAAGAACTGCGGTCAGGCCTTCTCGGCAGTCGTCACCCGTGAGCGAAACCTTTTCCTTTTTCATGATGCCGGACGAGTCCGCATAGGACGTGATCTGGCGAGTCAGCGCACCACGGAAGCCCGCCATATGAGTGCCTCCATCGCGCTGCGGAATGTTGTTGGTGAAGCAGAGAACGTTCTCGTGGTAGCTGTCATTCCACCACATCGCGACTTCAACCGTCATGCCATCCTTCTCGCCCTTGATGGCGACAGGCTTTTCGACGAGCGGCTTCTTGGAACGGTCGAGATATTTGACGAAAGCCTCGAGGCCGCCGTCATACAGCATTTCCTCTTCCTTCACGTCCGGCTTGCGCCGATCCGTGAGCCGGATTCGAACCCCGGAGTTGAGGAAGGCGAGTTCGCGAAGGCGGTGCTCGAGTGTGCCGTAATCGAACTCGGTCATAGTGAAGGTTTCGGTGCTGGCGAGGAAGGTAACTTCCGTGCCGGAGCGACCTTCATAATCCCCGATGACCTTCAGCGGCGCGTCGGCGACGCCGTGCGTGAACGATATCTCGTGAACCTTGCCTGAGCGACGGATCTTCAGCTTGAGCCAGACCGAAAGTGCATTGACGACCGAGACGCCAACGCCGTGCAGTCCGCCGGAGACCTTGTAGGAATTCTGGTCGAACTTACCGCCGGCGTGGAGCTGGGTCATGATGACCTCGGCTGCCGAGACGCCTTCGCCGGTATGGATATCCGTCGGAATGCCGCGACCGTTGTCGGTGACGCTGACCGAGCCATCCGCATTGAGCGTGACCGTGACGATATCGGCATGGCCGGCCAAGGCTTCGTCGATCGCGTTGTCGACGACTTCGTAGACCATGTGATGCAGACCCGAGCCGTCGTCTGTGTCGCCGATATACATGCCTGGGCGCTTTCGCACCGCATCCAGGCCCTTTAGAACCTTGATGGAATCGGCACCGTATTCGGCACTCGCGCCGTGATCGCTGACGGGTGTGTCGGTCATTCAGTCTCTTCCAGTTGGTTAAAATACCGGCGAGCGAATCACCGGAGTCTCCGCCTTGAATATAGGGAATTCAGGGCGGTTTCTAAAGGTTGGTGCCTCGCAAAATGCCTGGAAAGGCGTGGATGCGCAGAGATTTCCAGGGCAATTCAAGCCTTTTGCAGAAGTCTTCGCATTTCCTCTAGCACGTCCGGCGGCAAAGAGCGAATCCGTGCCGCCAAGGCGTTGGCAAATGCGGTGTATGCAGGCGCCAGGCCTGTCGTGTCGAGGACCACTTTCGGGCGCGAGGCTTCTGCGACCCGAAACAATTCTTCCGCTTCATCCCAGATGATGTTGAAATAGCCGGTGATACGCTGGAGCAGCTCGAATGTGGGCCGGCCCCGTTTGCCATGTTCCAAGGCCGACAGATAGGCAGGCGTAACCCCGATCGCCTCTGCCAGTTGCCTCTGGGTAACTCCCTTTTTGGCGCGCAGCTGTCGAAGCGCTTCACCAAAGGGCGTCACAGGACCGATCCCCGATAATCCGCACGGCTCTTTGAAAGCCGCACGTACATGGCGCCCTCGCCACCATGGTTTTGGGCTGCCCATTCGTAGGACGAGATCAGGAAACGAAATTCGGCCTTCGAGAACCACAGCGGCACCGCACGGCGCAGAACCCCCTCGCCGCCCACCGAGCGGCCCTTGCCGGTGATGACGAGAACATGGCGCAGACCGCGATCATGAGCACTGTAGAGAAAATCGAGCAGCAGATCGTGGGCGGCGTCCTGGTAGAGACCATGAAGATCGAGCCGCGCATCGATCGCAAGGCGACCCTTGGCGAGCTTCTTCCGGGTGGGTTTTTCCAGCGGATGATGAATGCCGGCAGGCTTTTTTACCTTCGGCGCGACTGCCGCGAAGGCATCGCTGACACGCTGGGTTGGCGGTACCGGGGGCTTGGAGACTTCATCCTCTGCCGCCAGTCGTGCCGCCATTTCCTCTTCGAAGGCAGCGATCTCTTTCATGCGCCCAGGCAGAGCACGGGCGGATTTCGCCACCTTGCCCCACAGGATGCGTTCATCTGAACTGAGTTTTCGATCCTTCATGCGCCATATCCTACCCGGCATAACGGCCGGCGGCCGCATTTGGGACAAGGATATAGAAATCCGCATCGTTTCGCACCGTGCCGGCAAGCTCGCCTGCGTGATAGCCGGAACCGGTGAAGATATCGCCCCTTGCAGGCCCAATAATGGCTGAACCCGTATCGAGCGCCAGCATCAGCCGCGCGAACGGCTTGCCGTCGTCGAGATGTGTCAGCCGTTCCGCATGGATGAAGAAGGGGTAGCCGAATGTGTGAATGGAGCGATCCACGGCGAGCGAGCGTCCCGCGATCAGCGGCACCTTGGCGGCAGCGATAGGACCGAGGTCAGGGTCGCTGACATCGGCCTCACGGAAGAAGATGTAGGACTTGTTGTGCCATAAGACTTCATCAACCTTAGCCGGATTCAACACTAGAGCTTCGGCAAGCCACGCCCGTATGCTCTGCATGGAAATATCTTCGCGAGCGATTTCGCCACGATCGATCAGAAGCTTGCCGATCGGCGAAAACGGATGGCCTGCCTTTGCTGCGTAGGTGATGCGACGGACGCGGCCATCGGGATAGACCAGCCGAGCTGCGCCCTGAACATGGGCAAAGAAAACGTCGATCCGCGACCGTGCGAAGGCTATCTCCAGCCCCCGCCCGTCGAGACAGCCGCGATCGATTTCACCGCGATCCGGATAAGCGACGATACCATCCGGCGTCTGACGGCCGAACATGTAGCCGGAGTCGAGATCCGCAGGGCGATTGCTTTCCTCGAGATCGACGAGATCGTCAGGCCGGAAATAGAAGGGATATTTGAAAAGACCTTCACTCACATCGGAGACGTCGACTTCCGGTTCGTAGAAGGCGGTGACGAATCCTTGTTCGTCATTGTGCTTCAGGATCCGGAAGGGTGTGCAGCGTTGCTCGAAGAAAGTGCGAGCCGCAGAGGCATCGGCAAATGGTGCGGCCTGCTCGAAGAGGTCCGCCAGTTCCATGGCCTCAAGGCCGAGAGAACCCTTGCGATAGGGCTTAACGTTGCGGATATGGGCCGCGCAAGCGCGCATCGCCTCATACAGCGGGCTCGGATCGTCGGCAGCCCAACCGGGGAGATCCGCGAAGTCGACCCTCTCGAGGCGGAAGTCAGAGAGGGTGGGAGACGCGGAAATCATTGTTCGGATTCGGTAGCGACCAGCTTCCAGTTCGGGTCGCGGGAGCCGATGTCGCGGGCAAAGGTCCAGATGTCGATGACGTCGGCTACGGTTTCCTGATCGCCGTCGATCAGCGTGCCGGCCTTGTCGAAGGTTGCGGAGATCAACTGGCTGACAATGCGGACGGTAACCTGGGATTCGCCATCCTTGATCGAAACCTGTGTCATGTCGCATTTGTCGATGCCGACAAATGTGGACTTGATCACCTCGCCCTTGGCCTCGCGCTCGGCGATTGCCGCTTCGAAACCGTCATAGACTTCATTGGAGAGAAGCCCTTTCAAGGTCTTCCGATCACCGTCGGCAAAAGCCATGACGATCATCTCGTACGCCATCCGCACGCCGTTGAGGAATTCCTTCGGGCGGAACGACGGATCTTCCTTCACGAGGGCACGAAGCGATGCGTTGAGCGGCGTATCAGGCTTTGCGACGGCATCGATATCGGCATTGCGTTGTTCCTCATCGACATTGTCGCGGCGAGGAAGCGTCACTACCTTGCTATCGTCCTCGACGGGACCGCGGGCAACATCGCGAGGGCTGACTGTCTCAGTCGGCGGCTTCTCATGTCCCGTGCGCCGGCCGAGAACGCTGCGCAATTGCAGGAATATCAGCACTGCTGCGACGAGGAAAAACAGTGTTATCAAGTCGTTCGAGCCCATTTTATCCCGCAATTGTCGTTTAAAAGTTCTATGCAGCTTTTCATATAGTCTCCTACCGCCCATCTTCAAATAGCAACGGCGTGAGATGAACCCATATCCGCCAATTAGATACAGGCAATGATTATGCGCTTACCATTTCTTCCGGTTGTTCTCCTGGCTTGGCCGCTGGCCGAAATCGCTGGTTTTGTTCTGGTCGGAAGAGCGATCGGACTCTGGGGAACGCTTGGCCTCGTCCTCGGAACGGGCCTCCTGGGCGCATTGATGATCCGCGGCCAGGGGATGACTATGCTGCGGCGGCTTTCGACAGAAGGGCGCGAAGGTCGGATGCCTGCAGCCGAACTGGTAAGCGGAGCGATGGTCGTGGTGGCTGGCATCCTGCTGATGCTGCCCGGGTTTCTGACCGACATCATTGGTCTCGCGCTGCTTGTGCCCTTTATCCGCAAGCTGATCTGGTCGGCCATCGGCAGCCGCGTGGTTGTCGTGAATTCGGGCGATCGCAGAAGCCCGGGCGGTTTTCGCGCCGGTCCCGGCCCTGGCCCCGGCCCTGCGCCTGTTCATCCGGTTGGATCCGGCCCGGTGGTCGATCTCGATGACGACGATTATCGCCGCGAACCGAACCCGTCCTCGCCTTGGGCGGACAAGGATAAGCGGATCGAACCTTAAGGCTAAGATCTCGCAGGGTTGTAAGCCCCGGAGCGAAATGTTAAGTGCCCCCAACGCTTTTCAGCCACCCTTTCCAGCCTTGAGGAATTTTTATGGCAGACGATAACGAACAGGCTTCCGCACCCTCGCTCAATATCCTGGCGCAGTACACCAAGGATCTTTCGTTCGAAAACCCCGGCGCGCCACGCTCGCTGCAGTCGCGCGACAAGGCTCCAGCGATCAACATCAGCGTCAACGTCAACGCCAATCCGCTTTCCGAAAACGACTTCGACGTCGTTCTGTCGCTGAGTGCCGAAGCCCGTGAAGACGACAAGATCGTGTTTGCGGCCGAGCTGGTTTACGGCGGCGTTTTCCGCATCACCGGTTTCCCGCAGGAGCACATGCTGCCGCTTCTGTTTATCGAATGCCCGCGTCTTCTCTTCCCGTTCGCACGCCAGATCATTTCCGACGTGACCCGCAACGGTGGCTTCCCGCCGCTGATGATCGATCCGATCGATTTCGGTCAGATGTTCTCGCAGCGTATGGCCGAAGAACAGACCAAGTCGCAGGTTCAGCCGCTCAACAGCTGAGCGAGCAACGGATAGAATATAAAAAGCCCGGTCACAGCCGGGCTTTTTTCATGTCTGGACTCAGCAGGAATCAGTCGGCTGCATATTTCAGCCAGACGGCCTTATCCTTAAGGCCGCTGACCATCGCGGCATGGGCGGCGATGTCGTCTTCGCTAATGCGCGGCGGCAGAGGGCGTGGCCGTGCGGCGATCGCGGTGACCACCACATCCTCGATCTCGATGACATTTCTCGGCTGATCAGCACCGACCAGACCAAGAGCCGCCTGCCGGCCGCCGGTCATCTCGATATAGACTTCCGCCAGGAGTTCGGAGTCGAGCAGCGCGCCGTGCTTGGTGCGATGGCCATTGTCGATGCCGTAGCGACGGCACAGTGCGTCGAGGGAGTTAGGACCCATCGGATGCTTTCGGCGGGCCATCGAAAGCGTATCGACCACGTTTTCCGGTGGGACCGGCGGCAGGCCTATGCGTTCAAATTCGGCATTTATAAAGCCGATATCGAAATTGGCATTGTGGGCGATCCACCGGGCGCCATCGAAGAAGTCGATGATCTGCTGCGCCACCTGGGCGAACGGCGGCTTGTCCTTCAGCGACTCATCGGTAATGCCATGGACAGCCAGCGCATCCGGATGAACCTTGCGATCGCCCGGGTTGATATAGAGGTGCAACGTTCTCCCCGTCGGGAAGTTGTTGATGAGCTCTATGCCGCCGATTTCGATAATCCGGTCGGCCTTGGATTCAAGGCCGGTGGTTTCGGTATCGAAGATGATTTCACGCATGGGTATTTCCGTTCCTGCTGCCGGCTTTGAGCGTGGCGATGATCTCGCGCACGCTTGATCTGGCTGTCTCCCGTCCGGCGCCGGTGTCGATGACGAAATCGGCACGCGCCCGCTTTTCGGCATCCGGAACCTGCCGCGCCAAGATCATCGACAACTTCTCCTCCGTCATGCCGGGCCGCGCAAGTACCCTCTGGCGCTGCACCTGTGGATCGCAGCTGACGACGACGACAAAATCGACCCTTTTCTCGCCGCCGGTCTCGAACAGCAAGGGAATGTCGAGCACGACGAGCGCTGCGCCGGCGCTTTTGTGTTTATCGAGAAATTCTGCTTCGCGTTTGCGCACCAGCGGGTGGACGATGGATTCCAGCAGTTTGAATTTTTCAGGTGCTACCGAAAGCTGGCGCGACAGTTCCTGTCGGTCGACGACACCGTCTCTGACCGCATTCGGGAACGCCTCCGCGATCGGATCGACCGCTTCACCGTGATAGAGATCGTGGACCACCTGGTCGGCATCGTTGACCGGGATACCCTCTTGCGCAAACATTTCTGCGGTGGTGGATTTCCCCATGCCGATGGAGCCGGTGAGGCCGATAACGATCATCCGTGAATATCCATATCTGCGATGACAAGATCCCGCAGCGTCTGATCGACGACAGGGCGGAGGCCGAACCATTTCTCGAAACCCGGCACGGCCTGATGCAGAAGCATGCCGAGACCATCCACGGTCACGAAGCCCTGCTCCTCCGCCTGTTTCAGAATGTCCGTTTGCAGCGGGATATAAACGATATCGGTAACGACTGCGTTCGTGAGCATGGTCGAGAAGTCGAACTGCGGTATCGGCGCGCCGTCCATGCCGAGCGATGTTGTATTCACAAAGAGACCTGCGCCGGACATGACCTCGCCCAGTGCTTCCATCGCATGCGCGTGCACGTTTTGTCCGAACCGGTCGGCAAGTTCCTGCGCACGCGCCACCGTCCGGTTGACGACGTGGATTTCTCCGACGCCCTGATCCCTGACGGCTTGAATGATAGCTCGGCTGGCACCGCCGGCACCGAGAATGACGGCGCGATCGACATTTCCCCAACCAGGCGATCGTTCGTCGAGGTTGGCGGTAAAGCCGTAGACATCGGAGTTCGAGGCGTGAAGAACACCGTCCTCCATCCACAGCGTGTTGGCGGCACCGAGTTCTTCGGCGATCGCATCTGGACGATCAGCGAGCGCAAAAGCCATTTCCTTGTGGGGAATGGTGACATTGCCGCCGCGATAGCCCGATGATCCGTCTTTGAGCTTGCTGATGAAAGCTGGAAAATCCCCAGGTGCCACCGCTTCACGTGTGTAGCGGCCAGCAATACCGAACTTAGCCAGCCAATGACCGTGGATGATCGGCGAACGCGAGTGCTTGATCGGCCACCCCGTTACGAAAGCGTTAACCAAAAGTGTTTCACGTGAATCAGCCATCGATCGCTCCGATCGCGCGCAAGGTGTCGAGAAGCGGCAGCATGGGGAGGCCGAGAATGGTGAAGTAATCTCCCTTGATCCGCGAGAAGAGCTGAATGCCCTCACCTTCCAACTGGTAGGCGCCGACGCTTCCGAACACCGTTTCGCCCACCCTATCCAGATAGCGATCCACGAATATCTCGCTGAGCGGTCTGACGGTAAGATCGGCGTGTGCAACATGCTCCCAAAGGGTTTCGCCATCGCGCATAAGAGCGACGGCGCTGTTCAGCCTATGCGTCCTGTCCGACAGAGAGAGCAGGCTTTCGCGCGCCTCTTCCCGTGATTTCGGCTTGTGATAAACGCGATGATCGAGCGACATGGTCTGATCCGACCCGATGACGATGGCGGAAGGATAGTGTCTGCTGACATCGAGCGCCTTGGCCTTTGCCAAGGTCAGCGCGACGATATCTGGGCTGGCGCCCACCAGTCCCGCCTCGATCTGACGTTCATCGATATCGGCGGCCCGGCTTTCGAAACTCAGCCCCGCATTTTCCATCAACATGCGTCTGAACTTGCTGGATGAGGCCAATATGAGTGGCCTTGAGTGAGACATTGTCACGGCAGATCTCCGGATGGAATTAGTGCCGAATTACCGTAGCTTCGGGCGGAGCGCAACGATGGCCGCCGCCGTCTCCTCGATCGACCGGCGGGTGACGTCGATGACCGGCCAGCCGTGGCGCGAGCAGAGCGCTCGTGCATATTTCAGTTCCTCGTTGATCGTTGCCCGATCCGTATAATGACCGCGATCGAAATTTTGCGTGGTTCCGAGTTCGCGGTGTTCGCGCACCTGTGAAATGCGGTCCGTCGTCGCGACCAGCCCGACGATCAGGGGCCGGGTTGCAGACAGAAGTGCATATGGAAGGTCGACGCCCGGCACGATCGGGATATTGGCCGTCTTGATACCGCGGTTGGCGAGATAGATGCTGGTCGGCGTTTTCGAGGTGCGGCTGATCCCGACCAGTACGACATCGGCCTCGTCGTACCCTTCGGGCATCTGGCCATCGTCATGATCCATGGTGAAGTTCAGCGCTTCGATGCGGGCGAAATATTCCGCGTTGAGCGCATGCTGCGCGCCGACGCGGTATTTAGACGGTGCTCCGAGATAGGTCTGGAATGTCGCCATAACCGGTTCCAGCACGTTGACGCACGGTGTTCCTATCTGACGGCAGCGGTCGTCCAGCAGTTTCGCAAGCTCGCGATCAACGATCGTATAGAGGACGATCCCCGGTTCACGATCGATCGCCTCCAGCACGGCGAGAACCTGCTTGCGGTTTCGCACCAGCGGATAGACGTGCTCGACGGCGAGCGAGGTCTGGAACTGGGCTGCCGCCGCGCGTCCTGTCGAGATCAGGGTCTCGCCGGTGGAGTCAGATATGAGGTGGAGATGGAAGAAGTTTTTTCTGTTCTCCACGTTGTTCTTCGTCCTCTGTTGATAACCGGGGAGAGACTGACCGCCTTTCGAGGGCCGAGCCAGACCCCTGGGATAACCTCCGAGTTGTCCACAATCGCGTATTTCGAGGAAGCCGTTTCAGGCCCCCTGTTCAAAGCGGGGATAACCGGATGAACCTATCGCTGGATTCACAAGATATCCACAAGAGAGCTTCACCAAGCGCCAGGCACAAGCAATTGATATCCCTGATCGAAATATGGTTATCCAGAAGCTCTGCCAAGAATGCCCGGAAGTTTTCCTTTTCAACGGTACGGAGCGGCAGATCGTCGCGTCTTCTGTGCAGGAGTTTTAATCCTTGCTACTCACCGACTCTAAGAAATAGAAGATCTTGAGAATCTTATTTTCTTTATTTGGAGAACCCATTGGCCGGTCCGACCAGGAAGATCGTTGAGGTGCTGAACGGCAGGACGATCACCCCACCGCCGATATGGCTTATGAGGCAGGCAGGTCGATATCTGCCCGAGTACCGCGAAGTCCGTGCGGCAGCCGGTTCGTTTCTCGATCTCTGTTATACGCCGGATCTGGCTGTCGAAGTGACGCTTCAGCCTATCCGGCGCTACCAGTTCGACGCAGCCATCCTGTTTTCCGATATCCTCGTCATTCCCGATGCCTTGAAGCGCAATGTTCGCTTCGTGCAGGGAGAGGGTCCAAGGATGGATCCGATCGACGAAGCAGGGATTGCAGCGCTCGATGGCAGTACGATGCTTTCCCACCTTGCACCGGTGCTGGAGACGGTTCGGAGGCTTCGGCTGGAGCTACCCCCTGAAACTGCCCTGATCGGCTTCTGCGGGGCTCCCTGGACCGTTGCGACCTATATGATCGCGGGTCAGGGAACACCGGACCAAGCGCCGGCACGTCTGTTCGCCTACCGCTACCCCGAGGCCTTTGAAAAACTGCTGGCTCTGCTGGCGGAGATGTCTGCCGAATATCTGATCGGTCAGATCGATGCGGGCGCAGATGTCGTCCAGATCTTCGATTCCTGGGCCGGCGTGCTCGGGGAGAAGGAATTCGAGGAATTCTCGATCAAGCCCGTGCGGCGGATCATCGATATCATCAAGGCAGCGCGACCTAACGCGAAGGTGATTGCTTTCGCCAAGGGTGCAGGCATGAACCTCAAACACTACCGGGCCCGGACGGGCGCAGATGCAATCGGGCTCGATTGGTCGGTGCCGATGTCGTTTGCGCAGGAGCTGCAGAAGGACGGGCCCGTCCAGGGCAATCTCGATCCAATGCGCGTGGTGGCAGGCGGAAAGTCCCTAGACGACGGGATCGACGCGATCCTGCAGGGGCTTGGACAAGGTCCGCTTATCTTCAACCTCGGCCACGGTATCACGCCACAAGCGGATCCGCAGACCGTTGCGCATCTTGTGAAACGGGTCAGAGGATCGGGCGTATGACGCCGGACGACCGCACCGGTGCCGGAAATGGGCGGCGTGTCGCGTTCCGGGCGGCGACGGCGCTTTCGGTTTTCGTCGTCGTGCTGTTTTTTATCTACTGGCTGCGGCCGGATGATTTCCTGCTCTACATCAAGGCGTTTCACGTCATCGCCGTGATTTCCTGGATGGCCGGGCTGCTCTACCTGCCCAGGCTTTTCATCTATCACACGGAAGCCGAGCCGGGTTCTGCCCAGTCGGAAACCTTCAAAGTGATGGAGGGGCGGCTCCTCAAAATCATCATGAACCCGGCGATGATGATCAGCTGGGCGCTTGGGCTTTATCTCGCCTGGGCGGTCTACGGTTTCCAGGGTGGCTGGCTTCATGCCAAGATCCTGTTTGTCCTGCTGCTCACCATGGCGCATATGCGGTTCAGTGCCGAAGTTCGGGCTTTTGCCATAGACGGGCCGCGCAAAACCGCCCGCTACTGGCGGTTGATGAACGAGATCCCGACGGTTTTGATGATTGCCATCGTAATCATGGTCATCGTTAAGCCATTTTGATGGTGTCTTGAGCTTTTTCTTAACTCCGCCTGCCCCTCCCCCTTGCAGGCGTGCTCGTGAACAGCTATTTTCCCAGCCATCTCATCTCGTGGCATGTGTGTAATCGTCTGTCCTACCCCGGTGTCTTCCGCGGTAGCGAATTTCACCGACACGCCTGTTTCCCCAAAAAATTCTGAATATGGTCCCCTCTTCATGGCTGAAATGAAGCTTCAAGAACTCAAGAGCAAATCGCCGACCGATTTGCTGACATTCGCCGAATCGCTGGAGGTGGAAAACGCCAGCACCATGCGCAAGCAGGAATTGATGTTTGCGATTCTCAAGATCCTGGCCAGCCAGGATGTCGAGATCATCGGCGAAGGTGTCGTTGAAGTTCTGCAGGATGGCTTCGGCTTTCTCCGTTCGGCCAACGCCAATTACCTGCCTGGCCCCGATGATATCTACATCTCTCCCTCGCAGATCCGCCGCTTCTCGCTGAAGACCGGCGACACCGTCGAGGGACCGATCCGCGGGCCGAAGGAAGGCGAGCGCTATTTCGCGCTGCTGAAGGTCAACACGATCAACTTCGACGACCCGGAAAAAATCCGCCACAAGGTGCATTTCGACAATCTGACACCGCTTTACCCGAATGAGCGCTTCAAGATGGAACTTGACGTCCCGACGTCGAAGGACAATTCGGCGCGCGTCATCGATCTCGTCGCACCACTCGGCAAGGGCCAGCGCGGCCTGATCGTCGCGCCGCCGCGTACGGGTAAGACCGTTCTCTTGCAGAACATCGCGCATTCGATCACGGCAAACCACCCCGAGTGCTATCTCATCGTTCTCCTGATCGACGAGCGGCCGGAAGAAGTGACGGACATGCAACGCTCGGTGAAGGGCGAAGTTGTTTCCTCGACCTTCGACGAACCCGCCATCCGCCACGTTCAGGTGGCTGAAATGGTCATCGAGAAGGCGAAGCGCCTCGTCGAACACGGCCGCGATGTCGTCATTCTGCTCGACTCTATCACCCGTCTTGGCCGCGCCTACAACACGGTCGTTCCGTCATCCGGCAAGGTTCTGACCGGTGGTGTGGATGCCAACGCCCTGCAGCGCCCGAAGCGCTTCTTCGGTGCCGCCCGTAATATTGAAGAAGGCGGATCGCTGACCATCATCGCTACGGCGCTGATCGATACGGGCAGCCGTATGGACGAAGTCATCTTTGAAGAGTTCAAGGGTACCGGCAACTCGGAAATCGTGCTCGACCGCAAGGTTGCAGACAAGCGCATCTTCCCGGCCATGGATATTCTGAAATCCGGCACGCGCAAGGAAGATCTTCTCGTCCAGCGCCAGGACCTGCAGAAGATCTTTGTTCTCCGTCGCATTCTCGCGCCGATGGGAACGACCGATGCAATCGAGTTCTTGATCGACAAGCTGAAGCAGACCAAGAGCAACAGCGACTTCTTCGACTCGATGAACACCTGATCCTTAGCCGGATTCACTGCTACCGAGAGGCGCTCGTCGTAAAGACGGGCGCTTTCGAGTTTCTGGGACACAGTCGGAAAGCCGCACCATGAACCCTGATACGATCTTTGCCCTTTCGAGTGGAGCACTGCCCGCAGGTCTCGCCGTTATCAGGCTAAGCGGCAACCAAGCCTTCACCGCGGCTGAGACGCTTGCTGGTCGTTTAGCGACAAACCGTAAAGCATCGCTCAGAACGATTCGCGGCCGAAACGGCGCGATCATCGATCAGGGACTGGTAGTCGGCTTCCCGGGGCCAAACTCGTTTACGGGTGAAGACTGCGTCGAACTGCATGTGCATGGCAGCCGCGCCGTTGTTGCAGCTCTCATCCTGGAGCTCGAGCAAATCGACGGACTGAGGTTGGCCGAGGCGGGAGAGTTTTCAAGGCGAGCGTTTGAGAACGGCAAGTTGGATCTCGTCGAGATTGAAGGTCTTGCGGATCTCATCTCTGCCGAAACGGAAATGCAGCGCCGTCTTGCGGTCGAGCAAAGCTTTGGCGGCCAGTCAGCGCTCTATATCGACTGGGCTGAGCGTCTGACGCGGTCGCGTGCTCTGATCGAGGCCGAGCTGGATTTCGCTGACGAGGACGACGTGCCGGGTTCCGTATCGGAGCGGGTCTGGAGCGAGGTGGGACAGATTTATCTGGAACTTCTCCAGCATCTGGAAACCGCAAAGTCTGGCGAGATCATCCGAGACGGCTACAAGATCGTCATCGCCGGGCCTCCGAATGCGGGCAAAAGCAGCCTTTTGAACGCGCTTGCGAACCGGGATGTTGCGATTGTGACGGAACGTGCTGGAACGACCCGGGATATCCTGCACGTCGATCTCGATATGTCGGGTTATCTCGTCCGGTTCTTCGATACGGCTGGCCTGCGGGAAAGCGACGATATTGTCGAAGTCGAAGGGATCCGTCGGGCCCGTGTTGCGATCGAGCAAGCCGACATGATCCTCTCTCTCAACGAGATCGATTCGCCGGCGTTACAAAACCATGAGTTTAGTCACGCTAACGTTCTAACTGTCGGAACGAAGCTGGATGCGCACGCACCTTCGGACGAATTCGACCTTTGCATCTCCACAAGGACCGGCGACGGGCTCGAGCTCCTCAGGGAGACCATCCTCCGAAAGATCACAGCGCTGTGGACCGGTTCGCTGGTTCCGAACAGAGCTCGCCAGGTCGACGCACTGAAAGATGCTTCCAATTTTATCGCAGAGGCGTTAAACGGCACGGAACTTGACTTGAGAGCCGAGAGCCTCCGAGCAGCCGCATCCGCCTTGGGGCGCATTACGGGCCGGGTCGATGTCGAGCAGTTGCTGGATGTTATCTTCTCGCAGTTCTGTATCGGAAAATGATTCACGTGAAACACTCGGCTGACGTGGGACAATGAATATGGACCAAAATTTCGATGTCATCGTCATTGGTGGTGGTCACGCGGGTTGCGAGGCCGCGAGCGCTGCAGCGCGGATGGGCGCGAGGACGGCCTTAATTACCCACAAACGTGAAACGATTGGTGTCATGTCCTGCAATCCCGCGATTGGCGGGCTGGGCAAAGGTCACCTCGTGCGCGAGGTCGATGCACTTGACGGTTTGATGGGCCGGGTCGCAGACGTTTCCGGAATCCAGTTCCGTTTGCTCAACCGGAAAAAGGGTCCCGCCGTTCGTGGTCCCCGTACGCAGGCCGACCGGCGCCTTTACCGTAAAGCGATGCAGAAGGAAATCTTCAATCACCTGAACCTCACTGTCATCGAGGGTGACGCATTCGACCTCATCACGGACACTGGTCGAGTGTCAGCTGTCATCATGAGGGATGGCCGTCGATTCGGATGCGGAACGGCTGTACTCACGACCGGTACGTTCCTGCGCGGGCTTATTCATATTGGGCATGAAAAGATACCAGCCGGTCGGGTGGGTGAGGAACCATCGCTCGGGCTATCAGCGACGCTTCTTGGACTTGGCGTTGCCTTGGGGCGCCTGAAAACCGGCACACCGGCACGGCTTGATGGGCGGACCATCGCCTGGGACAAGCTTGACAAGCAGGAAGCCGATGAGCAGCCAGTTCCATTCTCGTTCATGACCGATAAAATCGTAACGCCGCAAATCAGCTGTGGAGTGACCCGCACGAACGAGGCGACCCATCGGATCATCTCCGACAACATCCACCTGTCCGCAATGTATTCCGGCCAGATCGAGGGCGTGGGCCCGCGTTATTGTCCGTCAATCGAAGACAAGATCGTGCGGTTCGGTGAGCGCGACGGGCACCAGATCTTCCTAGAGCCCGAAGGGCTTGATGATCCAACTGTTTACCCAAACGGAATATCCACGTCCCTGCCCGCATCAGTCCAGGAGGCTTTTATCCGGACGATCTCGGGCCTCGAGCAGGTCGAGATTATTCAGCCCGGCTATGCGATCGAGTATGACTATGTTGATCCGCGGGAATTGACGCCCACGCTGGAAGTCAAGAAATTGCCAGGACTGTTCCTGGCTGGCCAGATCAACGGCACGACGGGTTACGAGGAAGCTGCCGCGCAAGGAATGGTCGCCGGCCTCTCAGCAGCGATCACGGCTTCGGGAGGCCAGCCGGAGCCGTTCAGCCGAGCCGAATCCTATATCGGTGTCATGGTCGATGACCTCACGTCGAAGGGCGTGACGGAACCTTATCGGATGTTTACATCACGTGCAGAATACCGCCTTTCGCTACGAGCCGACAACGCCGATGTCAGGCTCACTCAGAAGGGCATCGAACTGGGCTGCGTGGACGCTGATCGTGCAGCGAAGTTCGCGGCCTACTCCAAAGCAGTCGACGAAACCCGTGCGATGCTAAAATCCCTCTCGCTGACACCTAAACAGGGTGCAGCTCACGGATTGTCCCTCAACCAGGACGGCCAGCGGCGTACGGCGTACGAGCTGCTCGCCTACCCCAACCAATCGATGGCTGGTCTGGCCGGTGTCTGGGGAGAACTCCATGGGGTCAGTGCGAAGATAGCGGAAGCTCTCGAGATCGAGTCCACCTACTCTGTCTACATGAATAGACAGGCTGCAGATATTGGCTCAACGATCCGCGATGAGTCAAAAACCATCCCCCTGTCCTTCGATTATTCTACAGTGCCCGGTCTCTCAAACGAGCTACGAATAAAGCTCGCGAAGCATCAGCCCAGCAATATGGCGCAGGCCGCAAAAGTTGACGGTATGACGCCGGCAGCGTTGGCACTTATTCTTGCGCTTGTAAAAAAAGAAGCCGCGGTCGTGGATCGCGTAAAACGAGTCTCGGCATGATGTTGAACGGCAGAAGTGTTTCACGTGAAACGCAGGAGAGGCTTGAGCATTTTGCTACGCTCTTCTCCAAGTGGGCGAAAACAATCAACCTTGTCGCTCCCTCGACCCTGAACGAGATTTGGCAGCGTCATATCGCCGATAGCGCGCAGATCTTTCAACTATCCCCGGGGCCATCAAAATGGATCGATCTTGGCTCGGGCGGTGGCTTTCCAGGAATCGTGACTTCGATTTTCCTCGCCGAGCTTGAAGATGGTTGGGTTCACTTGGTCGAAAGCAACCATAAAAAGGCTGCTTTCCTCCGCGTCGCTCTAAACGAAACCGGAGCTCGGGGTTCGGTTCACCCGCTCCGGATCGAGCAGGCGGCACATGAATTGCCTGAATGCCAGCGCGTTTCCGCTCGCGCTCTGGCTGATCTCGACCAACTTCTATCCTATTCCTCCGATTGGATGGTCGAGACGGAAGCTAGAGGCTTCTTCCACAAAGGCCGGGATTATCGCCGTGAAGTCAGCGAAGCCCGTAGTCGCTGGGATTTCGATCTGCTAGAACACCAAAGCGTTGTCGAGCAGGACTCGGTTATTCTTGAGATCAGCAACCTCCGACGCAAGGACCCGTAAAGTCAGGTGCGATATGTTCGAAAAGAACCGTATTATTACCATCGCTAATCAAAAAGGCGGCGTCGGTAAGACGACGACAGCAATCAACCTTGCAACGGCGCTCGCCGCAATCGGCGAAAACGTCCTCATCATCGACCTTGATCCCCAGGGAAACGCCAGCACTGGCCTCGGTATTAACCGCAAGGATCGCGTTCATTCGTCTTATGACGTGCTGATGGGTGAAAGCGATATTGGCGAAACTGCCGTTCCGACTGCTGTTCCGAACCTGTCCATCGTTCCCTCCACCATGGATCTTCTCGGTTTCGAGATGGAGATTTCGCAGGCCACGGACCGCGCTTTCCGGTTAAAGCGGGCGCTGGATACTGATGTCGCGCGTGCATACACTTATATCCTCGTCGATTGCCCACCCTCTTTCAATCTCCTGACGATGAATGCGATGGCCGCAGCGCATTCGGTGCTCGTACCTCTGCAGTGCGAGTTCTTTGCGCTCGAGGGTTTGAGCCAGCTCCTCGAAACGGTTGACCAGGTCCGCCGGACGGTCAATCCGCTGCTCGATATCCAGGGCATCGTTCTGACGATGTTCGATGCGCGCAACAATCTGGCCCAACAGGTCGTCAGCGACGTCAGGACATATCTCGGTGATAAGGTGTACCACACGCTGATTCCGCGCAACGTTCGGGTATCCGAAGCGCCTTCATATGGTAAGCCGGCTATTCTTTACGATCTGAAATGCGCCGGGAGCCAGGCCTACCTTCAGCTCGCCTCCGAGGTGATCCAGCGGGAACGTCGGCGCAAGGCAGCTTGAAACCCTTCTTTGATTACACGAAATAACAGGTGACAGGATGAACGAAGATCCCTCGAAAAGGCGGCTGGGCCGCGGGCTTGCTGCGCTTATCGGTGAGATGGATCAGCCTGTGCAGGTCAATGCACCTGCGAAAAACGTCAATCCAGACCGTATGGTGCCGATCGAGCATGTTTCGCGCAGTCCGAAAAACCCCAGGCGCCATTTCGATGAGGCGGAGCTGCAGGATCTCGCCAGCTCGATCAGGCAGCATGGCATTGTCCAGCCGGTCGTTGTTCGGACAGTCGACGGTCGCCTTGAGATCATTGCCGGTGAGCGGCGGTGGCGTGCAGCGCAACTGGCGGGACTGACTGAGATCCCAGTCATCGTCCGCGACGTAGACGATCGGACCGCACTTGAAATCGCAATCGTTGAAAACGTTCAGCGGTCCGACCTCAATCCGCTCGAAGAGGCGCTCGGTTACGAGCAGTTGATTGCCGAACATGGCTATACCCAAAACGATCTGGGTGAAATCATCGGCAAGAGCCGCAGTCACGTCGCAAACAGCCTTCGCCTTCTGAAATTGCCGGACCCGGTTCGCGACATGCTGTCTGCCGGAAGCCTTTCGGCTGGTCACGCGCGTGCCTTGATCACCACGTCTGATCCCTCGTCCCTCGCGCGCACGATCGTGTCCAAAGGCATGTCGGTGCGCGATGCAGAGCGGCTTGCGCAAAACGATATCAAGTCCCAGGGGATGCCCCAGCTTGAAACCAAGTCGGTCGAAAAAGATTCCGATACGCTGGCCTTGGAGCGCACGTTGACCGATGCTCTCGGATTGGATGTGAAGATCAATCACCGCGGGGGCAGCGGCCAGGTTCGGATCAACTACCGCAATCTCGAGCAGCTTGAAGAGGTTTGCCGGTTGCTGGAGCGCCGCGGTTAGCGCCTTCCCAGATCGTCATCAGCGATATCGCGAAGACTGTATCGCGATTGCCATCAGGCTGTGGAAGGCGATGCTGGGCTCGAGACTTTGTCTTTGCCGGGACTGAAGGACGGCCGCCTGCAGGCGCTCGGTTTCCCGGGCAAGTGCCGGCGCGGTCCAGGATCGCAGCGCCTTTTCGATAATCGGCTTGCGCTTGAAATGGATATGCCGACCGAGCGTCATCATGACCTGTGCGGCCTGCAGCTTCTTGTCGTCCATTTCCGCCCGCATCACATCCAGCAACTGGAACTGTCTGAGGCAGGATTGCAGGATCAGGAAGATCGGCGTCTTGGATACAAGCACCTTCTGGAAAGCGCGCTGAAGAGACGCCACGTCTCCGGAGAGAATGGCGTCGACGGCCTCGTCCGCGGAGACGCTGCTCGCATCGCCGATGATTTCATCGACGTGATCTTCGGTAACAGTCCCCGCACCGCGACAATAGAGCGCAAGCTTCTTCACCTCATTGCGGGATGCGATTCGATCGCCGCCGAGAAGCTCCATCAGGCGCTGGCGGGCAGCGCCGCTGATGGTGAGGCCTTCGGCCGACAGTTCGGTATCGATCAGGCCGGCAAGCGCGCGTGCATCGTCCGCATAGCAGGGAATGACGGCGATGGAGCGGACCGGCTCCACCACCTTGCGAAGGCCGCTGCCCTTCTTCAGGTCACCAGCCTCGATGATTAAGATATTGGCGGGAGGCTCATCCTTGGCGAGCGCCTGCATGGTATCCAGCAGCGGCTTCTCGTTCATTGCGCCACGGAGCCAAACCAGTTTGGCGCCGCCGAAAAGGCCAAGTGAGTTGACCTCATCGAGAAGACGGCCGGGATCTCCCTGGAGATCGGACACATCAAGTTTGAGCATCGCGAATGGGTCGTCCTGCGCGACACCGGTCTTGGCTGCGATCTGCGCAGCCCGCTCGGAAACGAGCCCGCGATCGGGTCCATAGATGACGAAGATCTTGTAGAGGCCGACCGACTTGTCAAGAAACCGGTCGAACTCGTGGGATTTTATTTCTGCCATACGGGAGGCGACTGGGGCTCGCGGGCAAGGGCAATGGCGATCTCACCACGCAGGAACTCGGCTGTCTCGCGGGCAGCACGGTTTTCAGCGTCGCGGATTGCCCGCAGTTTTGCAAAGCTCTGTCCCGGGACATCGATCAAGGCGACGACTTCGCGCTTGGCCGTTTTCAGGATCTTGCTGTCGCTGATACGGGTCAGCGTATAGGTGACATCCACCTGAACGCGGCCGGCAACAGGGATGTTGCTGACAGAAACGGTGTCATCGTCGCTGGTAAGGTCGAGAATGCTCGAGGCGGAGCTCGTGGCCGTCATCTTGACTTCATAGAGCGGATGCGCCGTCTCGCCTGCACCGTGACCGGTGAGGAAGACGAGATTGTTGCGGATCACCTGCTCAATACGGGTCTTCGGATCCGCAAACTCCACGGATGCGAGCTTCTGACCGGTGCCTTCCTGTTCGGAATAGAGAGGCCGTGCCTGGCATCCCGCCAGAAGGGCAAGTCCGGCGATGCCAAGTGCGATGCCAAAGCGGCGGAATGAGCGATCAGGCAACAATGTTCACGATCCTCTGTGGGACGACGATGATCTTCTTCGGTGGCTTGCCACCGAGAGCGGCTTTTACCACGTCGAGTGCGAGGGCTGCAGCCTCGACGGCAGTTTGATCCGCGTCGCGCGCGATTGTCAATTCGGCGCGCTTCTTGCCGTTGATCTGGACCGGCATCGTGACGTCGTTTTCGACGACGAGTGCCTGGTCGAACTGTGGCCATGCGGTTCTCGATACCATCTCGCCATTGCCGAGCACGGCCCAGCATTCCTCGGCCAGATGCGGCGTCATTGGCGCGACGATCTGGATCAGGATTTCCGAGGCGTTGCGAACAGCGGCACGGTAGGCGGCGTCGCCCTTGCCGGCGGCAACATCGGTCAGCGGCGCGGCCAGCGCGTTGACCAGTTCGTAGATGCGAGCCACGGCCTTGTTGAAGGACAGCTTGTCGAGATCGCCCTGCACGGCCTGCAGCGTCTTGTGGGCCAGCTGCGAGATTGCCAGTCCATCGCCGTCCTTAGCCGGAGTCGGATCGACCGTCTTCAGGTTTTCGGCAGCTTCCGAGATCAGGCGCCACAGTCGCTGGGTAAAGCGGTAGGCACCTTCGACACCCGCTTCCGACCAGATCACGTCGCGATCCGGCGGGCTATCGGACAGAACGAAGAAGCGGGCCGTATCGGCGCCGTAGGATGCGATAATGTCATCGGGATCGACGACGTTCTTTTTCGACTTCGACATTTTTTCGATCGAGCC
This sequence comes from Neorhizobium sp. DAR64860/K0K1, assembly GCF_050500205.1. NCBI lineage: Bacteria > Pseudomonadati > Pseudomonadota > Alphaproteobacteria > Hyphomicrobiales > Rhizobiaceae > Neorhizobium > Neorhizobium sp. DAR64860/K0K1. Next base: position 3,363,411 of record NZ_CP191459.1, read on the forward strand.
GATGGTGACGCCGGCGCCGCTTGTCAGCAGCGTCGCGGTACGCTTGCCGTCGACTTCCTCGATACGGATATCGGCAGGAGCAACCCATTCACCGTTTTGGCCGGACTCGCCGAGACGGTAGGTTTCGTGCACGACCATGCCCTGCGTGAACAGGCCCTTGAACGGTTCCTTCACCGCCACATGGCCGGTCTCGCGCATGGCACGGGTGAAGAAGCGCGAATAGAGCAGATGCAGGATGGCGTGCTCGATGCCGCCGATATACTGATCGACCGGCAGCCAGTGATCGGCAACGGCCGGGTTGGTCGGCTCGTTCAGCCAAGGGGCTGTGAAGCGCGTGAAATACCAGCTGGAATCGACAAACGTATCCATCGTGTCCGTCTCGCGACGGGCATCGTGGCCGCATTTCGGGCAGCTGACATGGCGCCAGGTCGGGTGGCGGTCGAGCGGGTTGCCCGGCAGGTCGAAGGTGACGTCGTCGGGCAACTGCACCGGCAGGTCCTTCTTCGGCACCGGCACGACGCCGCAGACTTCGCAATGGATGACAGGGATCGGGCAACCCCAGTAGCGCTGGCGGGAAATGCCCCAATCGCGCAGGCGGAAGTTCACCTTGCGCTCGCCCTGCGGTGCATTGCCGAGCGTCTGTTCGGACAGCCTATCGGCAATGATCTGAAACGCTTCGTCCGTGGACTTGCCGTCCAGGAAGCGGGAATTGATCATCACGCCGTCGTCGACGAAAGCGGTATCGCCGATCTCAAACGTGGCGGCATCACCATCCCTGGGCATCACCACGGCAACGACTGGAAGATTGTATTTGCGGGCAAAATCCAGGTCGCGCTGGTCGCCGGCCGGGCAGCCGAAGATTGCGCCTGTGCCGTATTCCATCAGCACGAAGTTCGCGACATAGACCGGCAGTTCCCACGAGGGATCGAGCGGATGCTTGACGCGGACGCCTGTGTCGATGCCCTTTTTCTCGGCCGTTTCCAGCGCAGCGAGAGACGTGCCCTGCCGCCGGCATTCCTCGGCGAAGGATTCGATCTCAGGGTTGTTCGCAGCCGCGGCCTTCGCCAGCGGATGGTCGGCAGCGATCGCCAGGAACGAGGCGCCGAACAGCGTGTCGGGACGGGTCGTATAGACCGTCACGTCCTTATCGACGCCGGCGGGTGCGGTGTCCGCGACGATTTCCCAGCGCAGGCTCATGCCTTCGGAGCGGCCGATCCAGTTCTTCTGCATCAGGCGGACCTTTTCAGGCCACTGATCCAGGTTGTCGAGTTCGTCGAGCAGATCCTGGCTGAAATCAGTGATCTTGAAGAACCACTGCACGAGCTCGCGCTGCTCGACGAGAGCGCCCGAACGCCAGCCGCGACCGTCGATTACCTGCTCGTTGGCCAGAACCGTCTGGTCGACCGGATCCCAGTTGACCTTGGATTGCTTGCGATAGACCAGGCCCTTTTCCATCATGTCGAGGAAGAGGTGCTGCTGCTGCTGGTAATATTCCACGTCGCAGGTGGCGAACTCGCGCGACCAGTCCAGCGAAAGGCCCATCGCCTTCAGCTGCTTCTTCATGGATTCGATGTTCTGGTAGGTCCAGGCCTTGGGATGGGTCTTGTTGTCACGCGCGGCGTTTTCGGCCGGCATGCCGAACGCGTCCCAGCCCATGGGATGCAGAACGTTGAAGCCGCGGGCGCGCTTGTAGCGGGCAACCACGTCACCCATCGCATAATTGCGCACGTGACCCATGTGAATGCGGCCGGACGGATAGGGGAACATCTCGAGGACGTAATACTTTTCCCGCGGATCGGCATTGTCGGTTTCGAAAACCTTCGCCTCGTTCCAGGTCTGCTGCCAACGGGGCTCGGCATCGCGCGGGTTGTAACGTTCAGTCGCCATCTGGATGATATTCCGGGAAATCAGGATATAGGAGTCGGGCAGACCTTCACCATGAATGGCCGCAATCGTCAAGTTTTTGAGGCCTGACACGTGCCAAACTTTGATGGGACATGCCCTTGGCAGAGCCTCATATGGGCTTTAATCGCTTGCATCACAAGAATAGCGAAAGGTGACGGACAATGAGCGTCGAACAACGGCTCCAGGAAGTCAGGACAAGGATCGGCAAGGCGGAAGAGACGGCCAATCGCTCCGCGGGCTCTGTCTCGCTCGTCGCTGTCTCCAAGACATTCGATGCCGGTGACATTAGGCCGGTCATCGCGTCGGGCCAGCGTGTGTTCGGCGAAAACCGGGTGCAGGAGAGCCAGGGCAAGTGGCCGGAGCTCAAGGCGGAGACGCCGGGCATCACGCTGCATCTGATCGGTCCGCTGCAATCCAACAAGGCGGCCGATGCGGTGGCTCTGTTCGACGTAATCGAGACGGTGGACCGCGAGAAGATTGCACGAGCCCTGGCAGACGAAATGGCCAAGCAGGGCAAGTCGCCGAAGCTCTATGTGCAGGTGAATACCGGACTCGAACCGCAAAAGGCAGGCATCGAGCCGAAAGAGACGGTGGCGTTCGTCGCGCTTTGCCGAAACGAACTGGGGCTCGCCGTCGAAGGGCTGATGTGCATTCCGCCCGCGGATGAAAATCCGGGACCGCATTTCGCGCTGCTGGCCAAGCTTGCCAAAGAATGCGGCGTGGAGAAGCTTTCCATGGGCATGTCCGGCGATTTCGAGACGGCGGTGGAATTTGGCGCCACCAGCGTGCGAGTCGGTTCGGCAATCTTCGGCGCGCGCTGAAGTCTAACCCGTTGGTCGGGCTTCCCGCCCGATCGTCCCTCCCCTACACTCGCCCGATCAGGCTATGCGGTTGTGTTGGGAGGTACAGATGCAAAGCCAATATTTCGAAGTCTACAGCAGCTGGGAAAACAACCCAGAGGCCTTCTGGAAGTCCGCGTCAGAGGCGATCGACTGGTTCAAAGAACCGGACGCGGTCTTTGATGCCAATGCCGGTGTCTATGGTCGGTGGTTCGTGGGGGGTGAAACCAACACCTGCTACAATTGCCTCGACCGCCATGTCGCGGCGGGTAACGGCGATCGGCTCGCCTTCATCCACGACAGCGCGATGACCGGTGCGCAACGGTCCTTCACCTATGCCGAGGTTCTGGCGGAGGTGAAGGCGATTGCAACTGTCATGCGCGATCTCGGCATCGGTCAGGGCGACCGGGTCGTCATCTACATGCCGATGGTGCCGGAAGCGATCTTCTCGATGCTCGCCTGCGCGCGGATCGGTGCTGTGCATTCCGTGGTGTTCGGCGGTTTCGCGGCACAGGAACTGGCAGCACGTCTCAACGATTCACAGGCGAAACTGGTTATCTCCGCGAGCTGCGGACTGGAGCCCGGTCGGGTCGTCGCCTACAAGCCGCTGCTCGACAAGGCAATCGAGCTCGCAACCGTGAAGCCGGAGCACTGCCTCATCGTGCAGAGGCCGGAATTGCAAGCCCAGCTCAGGCCGGAGAAGGGCGAGCTAGACTTTGCCGATCTGGTCGGCAAGGCGCTTGGGCGGGATATCGAATGCGTGGCGGTCAAATCAACCGATCCGCTCTACATTCTCTACACATCCGGTACGACGGGAAAGCCAAAGGGCGTGGTGCGCGACAACGGCGGTTACATGGTGGCGCTCGCCTGGAGCATGCCGAATATTTTCGGGATCAAGCCGGGCGAGGTGTTCTGGACCGCGTCCGATATCGGCTGGGTGGTCGGTCACTCCTATATCGTCTACGCGCCGCTGCTTGCCGGCAATACCAGCGTCATCTTCGAGGGAAAGCCCGTCGGAACACCGGATGCAGGGACCTTCTGGCGCGTCATCGCCGACCATGACGTCAAGGTCTTCTTCACGGCGCCAACGGCGTTCCGCGCTATCCGTCGGGAAGACCCGGACGGCGAGCTCATGGCGCATTACGATCTCAAGGGGCTGCGTGCTCTTTTTCTGGCCGGCGAAAGGGCGGATCCGGAAACGCTGAAATGGGCGGAACAGAAGCTGAAAGTGCCTGTGATCGACCACTGGTGGCAGACCGAGACCGGCTGGCCGATCGCCGCCAATCCGATGGGGCTGGGGCTGATGCCGTTCAAGCACGGATCTCCCACACGACCGATGCCCGGCTACGCCATCGATGTTCTTGATGATTCCGGACTGCCGGTGCCGGCGGGGACGCTCGGCAACCTCGCCATCCGGCTGCCGCTGCCGCCCGGATGCCTGCCGACCTTCTGGAGCGCAGATGAGCGTTTCCGCGAGACCTGTCTCAGCACCTTCCCTGGGTACTATACGACCGCAGATGCAGGCGTGATCGACGAGGACGGCTACGTCTTCGTGATGGCGCGCACGGATGACATCATCAACTGCGCCGGGCATCGCCTTTCGACCGGTTCGATGGAAGAGGTCTGTGCGAAACATCCTGATGTGGCGGAATGCGCCGTGATCGGCATCAGCGATACGGTGAAGGGGCAGATCCCCTGCGGCTTCCTTGTCCTGAAGCACAATGTTTCACGGGAAACGGATAAGATCTCGTCGGAAGTCGCAGAAATGGTGCGCTCGGAGATCGGCCCGGTTGCGGCGTTCAAGACGGTCATGATTGTGCCGAAACTGCCCAAAACACGCTCGGGCAAAATCCTGCGGGGCACGATGCAGAAAATCGCGGACGGGATGCCCTGGACCATGCCGGCAACGATCGAGGATCCGGGCGCACTGGATGCGGTGACAGCCGCGCTCACCGCGAAAGGCTATGGAGGAGGCATGCGGGCTGTATCGCGCACAGGCGACACCTAGGCTGGCGACTGAGCGCCCAAATAAAAAGCCCCGGGCTGTGGCCCAGGGCTTTCGTAAAATCGTATCTCGAAGATCGCGGCTTAGAAGCGGCCGTCGTCTTCTTCGTCGTCGTCCTTGCGGGTCGACTTGAGGGAGGAAAGCTTGGCGAACACGGCGTTCGCATCGATTTCCTTTTCCTTCTCTTCTTCGCGTTCGCTGCGGAAACCGCCGAAGCCGATGTTTTCGGCTTCTGCAGCCGGCTGCAGGGATGCACCGAGTTCGGCAGCGGTGGGCAGCGGGCGACCCTTCGAGGCCTTCTCGACTTCAAGGTCGAGATCGATCTGGCTGCAAAGGCCGAGCGTGACCGGGTCCATCGGCGCCAGGTTTGCGGCGTTCCAGTGGGTGCGCTCGCGGATCTGTTCGATGGTCGACTTGGTGGTGCCGACGAGGCGCGAAATCTGCGCGTCCTTCAGTTCTGCGTGATTGCGCACCAGCCAGAGAATGGCGTTGGGGCGATCCTGGCGCTTGGAGACCGGCGTGTAACGCGGGCCGCGGCGCTTGGATTCGGGAACGCGAACCTTCGGCTCGGAAAGCTTGAGCTTGTAGTTGATGTCTTTTTCAGCGCGCTCGATCTCGTCGCGCGACAGCTGGCCGGTGGCGATCGGGTCGAGGCCCTTGATACCCTGCGCTGCTTCGCCGTCTGCAATCGCCTTCACCTCGAGCGGGTGAAGTTTGCAGAACTGGGCGATCTGGTCGAACGAAAGCGCGGTGTTGTCGACGAGCCAGACGGCTGTCGCTTTCGGCATGAGCAGTGTTTGAGCCATAGATATAGTTCCTCTGTCCGTCCGCGCCGGTGTCGCGGGCGTGGGTATCAACCACAATTTCCGGGAATTTATTGCCCTATATTCGATTTGCGTCGGAATTGCAAATCGTCCAGCACCTTACCCTTTGTCTAATTGCGGCCCATGTTCCAGGTGTTAGATATGGGTCAAAGCAGGGAGGAGCACATGTCCGAAAAAATTTATCCGGTCGAGAAAGCCACCAAGGCAAAGGCGCTCATCGACAAGGACAAGTATGACAAGTGGTATGAGGAAAGCATCGAAAACCCGGACAAGTTCTGGGGCAAGCACGGCAAGCGGATCGACTGGTTCAAGCCTTTCACCAAGGTGAAAAACACGTCGTTCAAGGGCAAGGTTTCGATCAAGTGGTTCGAAGATGGCCAGACCAACGTTTCCTACAATTGCATCGATCGGCACCTGAAGACGCATGGCGAGCGCACTGCGATCATCTGGGAAGGCGACAACCCGTATATCGACAAGAAGATCACCTACAATCAGCTCTACGATCAGGTCTGCCGCATGGCGAACGTGCTGAAGAAGCACGGCGTCAAGAAGGGCGACCGTGTCACGATCTACATGCCGATGATCCCGGAGGCAGCCTATGCAATGCTGGCCTGCGCCCGCATCGGCGCGGTGCATTCCGTCGTGTTCGGCGGATTTTCGCCGGAAGCGCTGGCCGGCCGCATCATCGACTGCCAGTCGACATTCGTGATCACCTGTGACGAGGGCGTGCGCGGCGGCAAACCGGTGCCGCTCAAGGAAAATACCGATACCGCTATCCGCATCGCGGCCAAGCAGTATGTCACGGTCAACAAGGTTCTGGTTGTCCGCCGTACCGGCGGCAAGACGAACTGGGCGCCCGGTCGCGACCTCTGGTATCACCAGGAAATCGCCACCGTGAAAGAGCATTGCGAACCGGTGAAGATTAAGGCGGAAGACCCGCTGTTCATCCTCTACACGTCAGGTTCCACCGGAAAGCCGAAAGGCGTTCTGCACACGACCGGCGGCTATCTCGTCTATGCGGCCATGACGCACGAATACACGTTCGATTACCATGATGGCGACGTCTATTGGTGCACGGCCGATGTGGGCTGGGTGACCGGGCATTCCTATCTGGTCTACGGGCCGCTCGCGAACTGCGCGACAACGCTGATGTTCGAAGGCGTGCCGAATTTCCCCGATCAGGGCCGGTTCTGGGAAATCGTCGACAAGCACAAGGTCAACATCTTTTATACCGCGCCGACAGCGATCCGTTCGCTGATGGGCGCCGGCGACGAGTTCGTGACGCGGTCGTCGCGGGCCAGCCTGCGGTTACTCGGAACGGTCGGCGAGCCGATCAATCCGGAGGCCTGGAACTGGTATCACGAAGTGGTCGGCAACAAGCGCTGCCCGATCGTCGATACGTGGTGGCAGACGGAAACCGGCGGCCACATGATCACGCCGCTGCCGGGCGCCACGGCGCTCAAGCCGGGTTCGGCGACCAAACCCTTCTTCGGCGTGCAGCCGCAGCTGGTGGACAATGAAGGCAATGTTCTGGAAGGGGCTGCCGACGGCAATCTCTGCATCATCGACAGCTGGCCGGGCCAGATGCGCACGCTCTACGGCGATCACGACCGCTTCGTCGAGGCCTACTTCACCACCTACAAGGGCAAGTACTTCACCGGCGACGGCTGCCGGCGTGACGAGGACGGCTATTACTGGATCACGGGCCGCGTCGACGACGTGCTTAACGTCTCCGGCCATCGTCTCGGTACGGCGGAAGTGGAATCGGCGCTGGTGTCGCACAATCTCGTGTCGGAGGCTGCCGTGGTCGGCTATCCGCACAACATCAAGGGCCAGGGCATCTATTGCTACGTGACGCTGATGGCGGGCAACGAGGGGACGGAGGAGCTTCGCCAGCAGCTGGTCAAGCATGTGCGCCAGGAGATCGGCCCGATCGCGGCACCGGACAAGATCCAGTTCTCTCCGGGCCTGCCCAAGACCCGATCCGGCAAGATCATGCGACGCATTCTGCGCAAGATTGCCGAGGATGATTTCGGGGCACTGGGAGATACGTCGACACTCGCCGATCCAGGCGTTGTGGACGATCTGATCGCCAACCGCCAGAACAGGGCGGACTGATCCGATAACCCAGGTGGGATGTCAGCGTAGCCGGCATCCCACCTGGGACTGGATTTCTTGAACGTCTCTCAGCGAATGGCAGACGGTTTCGCACGGAATGCCGTCGCGATCCGCATCCGCCCGGCTATACCCCTCGCACCAGAGGATGACGGCCTCCTCGCAGCTTGAAACGTCCTTGCAGGTTTTCGCCTGCGCTGCTCCGGCAAGCAAAACCATCGCAACCAGTATTACAAATCTCTTCATTTCCACCCCCGAATGCGAGGGTATATCTGCATCCGTGCCCAATTCAACCGGGCGATGCAGGCTCAGTCATCACAGACCTGCGCCATTTTGCGGCCGCCGTCATAGGGCTGGACCAATCCGGCCAGAAGCAGGTCCGAGCCGGCGCTGCGGCCATCTGGCAGCACGACATCGGCGACGATGCGGCCGAAATACTTGTCTCCGGTAATGTTGACGAGCTGGATCGTGGCGGACGCCGCCGTCAGTGCCTCCAGCGCCTGTCGCGCGTTGCCACCGGCTTGACGGACGGATCCGCACTTCGACTTCAGCTCCGGCGCATCGATCCCGCGGATGCGGACATAGACCTCCACCGTCTGCTGTGGCCAGGGACGGGCCGCGACCAGGATCGTGTCGCCATCGATGACGCGCAGGATTTGGGCAGTAACCGGACCGGAGATTTCCTCGCGCGCTGTCGCCTCAGCCGCAGAGGCCGTGAAGAGAACAGCAATTAGCGCGAGATATCTGACCATGAAAGGAATAAATTCCGATCACGGCGCGAAGTCAATAGGAATATTTGCTTACGGCTTGCCGCTCAGAAATCGATGGCGCGGCCGTTGATTTCCCAGTCGCCGAAACGGGCCGGATCGGCGCCGCCGCGGCCGCCGAATTCTTCCGGCGTGGCCGTCTGGGCTGCTGCCTGCCGGCGCTCCTCGGCTTCCTTCAGCGCGCGCTGGGCAGCCGGCGACAGCGGTTTGCTTGGCGCTGCGGTCTCGATCTGCGTTTCGCTGTTGTCGTTGTCGGGCGTCTGCATTTCATTCACCGGATGGTTTATTGAAAGTCTGAGCGAATTCACCACATTATAGGGCGTTCTGAAGATTTCGAAAACCCTTACACGGGTTGAATTGGCAACGGGAGATATGACGATGAATGTGATGCGCACCGCCATGCTTCTGGCCTTCATGACGGCGTTGTTCATGGGCATAGGCTTCCTGATCGGCGGCAAGGGCGGGATGATGATCGCGCTGGTGATCGCGGCCGGCATGAACCTGTTTTCCTACTGGAACTCCGACAAGATGGTGCTGTCGGCCTATCATGCGCAGGAAGTGGATGCGCAGTCGGCGCCGGAATTTTACCTGATGGTGCAATCGCTTGCGGCCAATGCGGGCCTGCCGATGCCGAAGGTCTATATCTACGATAACCCGCAGCCGAATGCGTTTGCGACCGGCCGGAATCCGGAAAATGCTGCCGTGGCCGCCTCGACGGGTCTGTTGCAAAGCCTGACGCATGACGAAGTCGCCGGCGTCATGGCGCATGAGCTGGCGCATGTGCAAAACCGCGACACGCTGATCATGACAATCACCGCGACACTTGCCGGTGCAATTTCCATGCTCGGCAATTTTGCGTTTCTGTTCGGCGGAAATCGCGGTAACAACAGCAATCCGTTCGGTTTTATCGGTGTGATAGTCGCCATGGTTGTTGCGCCGTTTGCGGCGATGCTGGTGCAGATGGCGATCAGCAGGACGCGCGAATATTCGGCCGACCGTCGCGGCGCCGAGATCTGCGGCAAACCGCTGGCGCTTGCTTCCGCGCTCTCCAAGATTGCCGGCACGGCGCGGCAGGTTCCGAATTACGAAGCGGAGCGCAACCCGGCGACGGCGCATATGTTCATTATCAACCCGCTTTCGGGCGAGCGGATGGATAACCTGTTTTCGACCCATCCGAATACGGACAACCGGATCGCAGCACTTCAGCAGATGGCTGGTGAGTTCCGGGGGGACATCGGCGGCGGTGGCTCGACGGGGCAGTCTTCGGCTGCTAGACCGCAGCGAAGCGCGCGCTCCGTTCCGAATTCCGGCTCCGACAGCCGGTGGGGCCGCAGTTCGAACGAACCGCCCAAGGGTCCATGGTCTTGAACGACAAGAAAAACAACAAGCCTTCCAGATCAACTGGCGCGCGGGAAAACCCGACATCCCATGCGCCAGGCTCACGCCGTGAAGCCGGACCGGGAAAGCCTGGGCTCGAAGTCCGCATGACGGCCGCAAAGCTTTTGTCGGCGGCCATCGACAAGAAAATTTCGCTCGACGGGATGCTCGACCTGTCCCACGGCAACCCGGCCTACAAGGCATTGGGCGATGCCGACCGGGCGCTGACGCGTGCCATCCTGACCACCGCCCTTCGCCATCTGACCCGGCTCGAAGCAGCGATCTCCTCGATGATCGATACGCCGCTGCCGCATGGCGCGAAATCCCTGCATCACGTTCTGGTGGTTGCCGCTGCACAGATCCTGCATCTCGATGTCCCCTCGCATGCGGCAGTCGACTTGGCCGTCGAGCAGGCCAATCGCGATCCGCGCAACCGGCGCTTCGCCAAGCTGGTGAATGCCGTACTGCGCCGGATGGTGCGCGAAAAGGAAGAGATCCTCGCGGCGACCGCTTCGGTGTCGCCGGTGCCGGACTGGTTCCGTAAGCGTCTGGTTGCCGCCTATGGCGAGACCGAGGCAGACAAGATTGCCGAAGCGCAGCTGACGCCGGCCGCGATTGATCTGACAGTGAAAAGCGATGCCAAGGGCTGGGCGGAAAAGCTCGGCGGCAAGCTGTTGCCAACAGGCAGCATCCGCCTCCAGGCTTTCCAGGGATCGGTGACCGGTCTCGAGGGCTTCGAGGACGGTGAATGGTGGGTGCAGGACGTTGCCGCATCCATTCCGGCACAGTTGTTCGGTGACCTCACCGGCAAGCGCATCGCGGATCTGTGTGCCGCCCCCGGCGGCAAGACGGCGCAGCTGGTTGTGGCCGGCGCGCACGTGATTGCCGTCGAGCAATCCGCCAACCGGCTGGCGCGGCTGAAGGAAAACCTGGCACGGCTCGGTCTCGAAGCGGAGCTTTCGAGCGGCGATCTGTTCGAATTCAAACCGGACGAATTGCTTGATGGCGTGCTGCTTGATGCACCCTGCTCGTCCACCGGCACCACCCGCCGCCATCCCGATGTGCTCTGGACCAAGGGACCCGAGGATATCGGCAAGCTTGCCGTGCTGCAGGAACGCATGCTGCGGCATGCGGTGACGCTGGTAAAACCGGGCGGGCTCATCGTGTTTTCGAACTGCTCGCTCGATCCGCTGGAGGGCGAGAAGCTGGTGGCCAAGGTTCTGGCGGATACGCCGACACTGGAACGCCAGCCGGTCAGCCCGACCGATTGGCCGGGTCTGGAATCCGCGATTTCAGATCTCGGTGAATTCCGGACCACGCCGGCCATGCTGCCGGGGGATGAGACCTTTGCCGGTGGCATGGATGGCTTCTTCGCGAGCGTGCTTCGCGTCAGGTAAGTCTTTATTCACTATAACCTTACATAGTTTCGGTTGATCCATAATCGATTCCGGGCGCTCGGGGAGAGCACCCGGCCCTGCGGAGAATATCTCAAGTGACGATGCGGCTTGCCGATCGCCGAAGGATTCTTGCCTTCGGCATGCGGGAGATCTGGCGACGCATGTGTCGCCGGTCCGCCGGCATGCGCCTTGCTCTGACACCGCTGCCGGTGCCGGACAGGTTGATCGTGGCGCCCACCGACCTGCGATCGATCGATCCCTTCATTGCCGAGGAAATTCTCGAAGGACGCTATCCGCTGGCCGGCCGCGTTCTCGAAACCTTCGGTCATTCGCCGTTCCAGGTCGAGCTTCCGTCCAAGGCGTTTGCCGAGCGGCTGCATTCGTTTGCCTGGTTGCGGCATGTTCGCGCCAACAAGACGGAAGAGGCCTGCGACCACGCCCGTGACGTGGTGGCGGACTGGATCACGCTGCATGGCCGTCGGCAGAGGGGCATCGGCTGGGAACCGAGCGTGGTGGCCGAGCGCGTGGTCGCATGGCTGTCCCACTCGACCGTCCTCTTGCAGGGCGCGGAGGCCGGCTTCTACCGCCGCTTCATGAAGAGCCTGGCGTTTCAGGTTCGTTACCTGCGCAAGATCGCCGGCTGCATTCCCGCCGACGAGACCCGCCTTCGCATCCGCATCGCGCTCGCCATGGCGTCGGTTTCCATGCCCACACGGGCGGCCTTTATCCGCCGCGAAGGTGCGCGGCTCGACCGTGAACTGGAATTCCAGATCCTGGCCGATGGCGGCCATCTCTCGCGCAATCCGCGCTCGATGCTGGATGCGCTGCTCGATCTTCTGCCGCTGCGGCAGACCTATATCAATCTCGGCCATGATCTGCCGCAAAAGCTGATCCCGACGATCGACCGCATCTATCCGGCACTGCGCTTCTTCCGCCACCAGGATGGTGATCTGGCGCTGTTCAACGGTGCGACGGCGACACCGGCAAGCGAGCTGATGTCGGTGCTTCGGTATGACGAGAGCGGTGGCAAGCCGTTCAAGGCGCTCCCGCATATGAACTATCACCGGCTGACGGCCGAGGACACGACGCTGATCGTCGATACGGGCTGGTCGGAGCCGGAATTCTCGCGCACGGCGCATGCCGGTTGCCTCGCCTTCGAGCTCTCGTCGGGCCGCAACAGGTTTATCGTCAACTCGGGCTCACCGAAATTTTCAGGGCGCGGCCACCGCAAGATGGCGCGCTCGACGGCGGCGCATTCGACGCTGACGCTGTCTGAGACGTCATCGAGCCGGATCGCCAAGTCGAAGCTTGCCGGCCCCATCCTGCTTCCCGGCGTCTCAGATGTCACGATCGACCGACGCGACGATGCGCATGGCAACGACTGGCTGCGGGCGACCCATGACGGGTATCTCAAGGAGTTCGGCTATCTCTACCACCGCGAGATCGGCCTCAACACGACCGGCAACAAGATCAAGGGCCATGACCGGCTGTTCGTGCCCGATGGCGAGGAGCCGGGAGACGAGAGACTGGTGGCTGTGGTTCGCTTTCACATCCACCCGGCCATCCGGCTGGTGCGGCGCGACCCGGAAAGCGTCGTGATGCAGGCGAGTGACGGCGAGAAATGGCTGTTTTCGGCGCCGGGTCTCGATGTCATGATCGACGAGGACATCTTCTTTGCGGATGTTTCCGGCCCTCGCCCGAGCCAGCAGCTGGCGATCGAATTCATCCTGCCCGAGGTGACCGAAATCCGCTGGATGCTGCGTCGCGCCGACTAGCCTGGTTGGAATAGGGTTTCCCTGAAGGGGTAGCTGTGCTAACCGGCGGCCAATCCCTTTTAGCCCTTTCGGGGCACCCTCTTTCAGGAGAGACCGATGGCCGTCGCATCCAAGAAAATCCCAGCGCCCGACCGCGTCAAGATCCGCACAGCGCTTCTTTCCGTGTCCGACAAGGCCGGCATCATCGAGCTCGCCAAGGCGCTGACCGAACAGGGTGTAAAGCTTCTGTCCACCGGCGGCACGCACAAGGCGATCGCGGCCGCCGGTCTTGCCGTCACCGACGTCTCCGAAGTCACGGGTTTTCCTGAAATCATGGACGGTCGCGTCAAGACGCTGCATCCGACCGTGCATGGCGGCCTTCTCGCCATCCGCGACGACGAGGAGCATGTCGCCGCGATGCAGAAACACGGCATCGAGAGTATCGATCTTTCGGTCATCAACCTCTATCCGTTCGAGGAAGTGCGCGCGGCAGGCGGCGACTATCCGACGACGGTCGAGAATATCGATATCGGCGGCCCGGCGATGATCCGTGCGTCTGCCAAGAACCATGCCTATGTCACGATCGTCACCGATCCCTCTGATTACACTGCCCTGATCGAGGCGCTGCAGGCCAATGGCGGCGAGACGGACTATGCGTTTCGCCAGAAGCTTGCCGCCAAGGCCTATGCCCGCACCGCAGCCTATGACACGGCGATCTCCAACTGGTTTGCCGAAGCGCTCGAGATCGAGACGCCGAGCTATCGGACGATCGGCGGCTTGCTGAAGGAAGCCATGCGCTACGGCGAGAACCCGCACCAGAGCGCCGGCTTCTACGTGACTGGCGAGAACCGCCCCGGCGTTGCCACGGCGGTGCTGCTGCAGGGTAAGCAGCTGTCCTACAACAACATCAACGATACCGATGGCGCCTTCGAGCTGATCGGTGAATTTGCGGCCGATCAGGGACCGGCTTGTGCCATCATCAAGCACGCCAACCCCTGCGGCGTCGCAACCGGCTCGACGCTGAAGGACGCCTATCTGCGGGCGCTGGCCTGCGACAGCACATCAGCTTTCGGCGGCATCATCGCGCTCAACCAGCTGCTCGATGCCGAGACGGCGGAAGAGATCGTCAAGCTGTTTACCGAAGTGATCATCGCGCCCGAGGTTTCCGACGAGGCAAAGGCGATCATCGCGTCCAAGAAGAACCTGCGGCTGCTGGTGACGGGCGGCCTGCCGGACCCGCGTTCGCGCGGCATTACGGCAAAGACCGTTGCCGGCGGCCTTCTGGTGCAGAGCCGCGACAGCGGCGTCATTGAGGATGTCGATCTGAAGGTCGTGACCAAGCGTGCACCGACGCCGACCGAGCTTGAAGACATGAAGTTTGCCTACAAGGTGGCAAAGCACGTCAAGTCCAACGCCATCGTCTATGCCAAGGACGGCCAGACGGCGGGCATCGGCGCCGGCCAGATGAGCCGGATCGATTCCGCCCGAATCGCTGGTCTCAAGGCCGAAGATGCGGCAAAGGCGATGGGCTGGGCCGAGCCGATGACCAAGGGGTCAGCGGTCGCTTCGGAAGCCTTCTTCCCGTTTGCCGACGGTCTGCTTTCGGCGATCGCTGCCGGTGCCACCGCTGTCATCCAGCCCGGCGGGTCGATGCGCGATGCGGAAGTGATTGCGGCCGCCGACGAGCATGGTGTGGCGATGGTGTTTACCGGCATGCGTCACTTCCGGCACTAATCCAAGCCGAAAAGCTTCTATCCGGCCGGTCTATCGGCCGGATAGGGCACGGTCAGAAGCAGGATCAGGCCGGTGCCGAGAAAGACTGTCAGCGTCGCCATGCCGAGATGGGCCGAGCCCGTTGCATAGGTGACGATGGAAAACGACAGCGTGGCGAGGAAGCTCGTGGCGCGTCCCGACAGCGCGTAGATCCCGAAATAGCGGCCGGCCTCCGACACATCGATGCTGCGGGCAAGGTATGACCGCGACGAGGCCTGGACCGGGCCGAAGGCGGCACCGATCAGAAGCCCGAACAGAATGTAGGCCTTTTCCGCCGCGGTGCCGAACATACCGCCTGAATCCTCCATGGAAAGCGGCATCAGGCCGAAGAAGACCTCGCCCGGGCTGGTGGAAACGATGCCGACGGTTGCGATCAGCAGCAGGACAAGACTTGTGACCACCACCGTCTTTGATCCGAGCACCCGGTCGAGATGCCCGGCCGCAATGCAGCCAAAGATCGCCACGACATTCAGGATGATGCCGTAGATGCCGATCTCGATGGTCGCCCAGCCGAACATGGCCGCCGCAAACGTGCCGCCGAGAATGATGAGGCCGTTGACGCCATCCTGATAGAGCATGCGGGCAATCAGGAAGCGGACGATGTCGGGGCGATGCTTAAGTTCACGCAGCGTGCCTGCAAGTTCGCGGAAGCCGGAGCCGACGGCCTTTGCGAGAGGCAGGCCTTTCGGGGCGTCCGGCGTGAAGAAGAACATCGGCAGGATGAATAGAAGATACCAGATCGCCGCGATCGGGCCGGTGATGCGCGCGTCCTCGCCGAGCGCCGGATCAAGCCCGAAGAGCGGCGGAATGCCGAGGAGCGTCAGACCCGTTTCCGGATTGGCGGCAAGCAGCGCGACGACCGCGATCAGCACGGTCATGCCGCCGAGATAACCCAGACCCCAGGCGATGTTCGAAACCTTGCCGATATCGGCCTTGGATACGAGGCGCGGCATCATGGAATCGTTGAAGACGATGGAAAACTCCGCCGCGATCGAGGCAAGGATGATGCAGGTCACCGGCAGGGTGAGTGGCGAGCCGGGGGCGGCCTGCCAGAGCATGACGAGGCTTGCGACCTTGATCAGTGCAAAGCTTGCGATCCATGGCTTTCTGGCCCCCGACTGATCGGCGATCGATCCCAGGATCGGAGACAGGATGGCGATGACGACGGAGGATGCCGTCGCCATGTTGCTCCAGGTGGTCTGGGCGGAGATCGGGTCGTCGGTGAGGCGCGCGACGAAATACGGGCCGAAGATGAAGGTGATGACAACCGTGAAGAACGGCTGTGCCGCCCAGTCGAACAGCATCCAGCCCCAAATGCCGCGCCGGCCTGGTTTAGCCGGCGCCTCGTCAATTCCTGTCTCGGCCATCTTCTTTTCCCCGGAGCCCCTGCCCTCAAGTCGACCGTGCGTGTGCCAGATCTCCCAGCAGGCCGGCGGCGACGGAAATCTTCGAGAGGGTCAGATCGCCGCTTTCGCTGAGGCTCATCAGTTCAGCGCCGATGCGATTGACGCGCAGTCGATCGCCAGCGATCCAGGCCTCCACCGGCTTCTTGTCCTTGCGGTGCTCGGTCAGGACGGCAATGACGATGTCGCGGCGTGCCGATGCGAGCTGTTGCAGGCTGCGTGACAGTGCCAGGCTTTCGTAATGGTCGCTTGTGCCAATCCGCTCGCCGGCCACGATCAGCCGGTTGACGCGGAACGTTTCGGTGACGGCGAAATAGCTCTCGATGGCGCGCGCCATGCTTTCGCCGGTCCGGTCGGCAATCCGCATGATCTCCGGCACGATGACGAGGGCCGATAGCAGGCGTATTTCTTTCACGAGACCGGACGGCGCACCTTCGGCCTCAAGTTCTGCGGCAAGCGGGCCCGTTTCGGCGATGATATCGTCGGTCACGGTGGCGCGCAGCCCCTTGATGGCGGCCCTGAGCCTGGCGATGGCATCAGTCAGTTCCGTCGTGCCGATCTGCGTCTGGAGCGCGAGATAGGTGCCGATGCCGATGATGCGGGTAACCTGGGCGTAGAGATCATTCTGGACCCTGCCCGAGATCTTGCCATCCAGCTGGTCGATTTCGGCCCAGATGTTTTCGAGATCGAAGCCGTCGCGAACGAGGAAGAGCGCCTTTACGACATTGGCCGAGGTGGCCCCCGTCATGTCGCTCATCATGTGGATAAAGCCCGGACCGCCGCGGTTGATGGCTTCGTTTGCCAGCGCCGTCGCGACGATTTCGCGGTGCAGGCGGTGGCCGGCAATATCGGCGGCATAAGCCTTCTGCATCTTCGCCGGGAAATAGGCTTTCAGCACCGATGCGAAATACGGGTCGTCGGGGATGGTGCTGTCGATGAGTGCGTCAAACAGGACGATCTTCGAGTAGGAGACGAGCACGCCGATCTCCGGTCGTGTCAGCGGTCTCCCGCTGGCGTAGCGATCGGCAAGTTCGGCATCGTCGGGCAGAGTCTCGACCTTGCGGTTCAGCCGCCCTTCGGTTTCGAGCACCGACATCAGACGGGCGAGCTGCTCGCGATTGGCCGCACCCCTGCGCTCCACGAGCGAAATTGCGAGTGGCTGCAGGTAGTTGTTGCGCAAGACGAGATGCCCCACGTCTTCCGTCATGGATGCGAGCAGCGTGTTGCGCTTGGCGCGGGTCAGCCTGCCATCCTGCATGGCGGGATTGAGCGCGATCTTGATATTGACCTCGACGTCGGAAGAATTAACGCCCGCGGAATTGTCGATCGCGTCGGAATTGCAGCGCCCACCGGCCAGCGAATACGCGATGCGGCCCTTCTGGGTGACGCCGAGATTGGCGCCCTCGCCGATGACGCTAGCACCGACTTCTGCGGCCGTGATGCGGATCGGGTCATTGGCGCGGTCGCCCACTTCGGTGTCGGTTTCGGATGCGGCCTTGATATAGGTGCCGATGCCGCCGAACCAGAGAAGGTCGACCTTGCTTTTCAGGATCGCCGTCAGGATCTCGAAGGGCGAGGCCGTCATCTTGTCCAGGCCGATCGCCGCTGCCGCCTGCTTGGTCAGCTTCACGGATTTTTCCGTGCGCGAAATGATCATCGCGCCTTCAGACAGCGTCGAGCGGTCGTAATCCTGCCAGCTGGAGCGGGGAAGGGCGAACATGCGGCTGCGCTCGGCGAAGGATTTTTCGATATCCGGATCCGGATCGATAAAGATGTCGCGATGGTCGAAGGCGGCGATCAGGCGGATCTTTTCAGACAGCAGCATGCCGTTGCCGAAGACGTCGCCCGACATGTCGCCGACACCGGCGACGGAGAACGGCGTCGTCTGGATGTCGATGTCCTTTTCGCGGAAATGCCGCTTGACCGCTTCCCACGCGCCGCGGGCGGTAATGCCCATCTTCTTGTGGTCGTAGCCGGCCGAGCCGCCCGATGCGAAGGCATCATCCAGCCAGAAGCCGGCTTCCTGCGCCAGACCGTTCGCGGTGTCGGAGAAGGTTGCTGTGCCCTTGTCGGCGGCGACGACAAAGTAAGGATCGTCCTCATCGATGCGCAGCGTGTTTTCGGGCGGGACCACCTCTCCTTCGATGATGTTGTCGGTGACGGACAGAAGCGTGCGGATATAGGTCTTGTAAGCTTCCTTGCCGGCGTTGAAGAACGCGTCGCGCGAGGCGGCGGGGGGAAGCATTTTCGGGAAGAAGCCGCCCTTTGCGCCGACGGGAACGATGACGGCGTTCTTGACCTGCTGCGCCTTCACAAGGCCCAGTACCTCGGTGCGATAATCCTCGCCGCGGTCCGACCAGCGGATGCCGCCTCTAGCGACCTTGCCGAAGCGCAGGTGAACACCTTCGACTTCGGTGCCGTAGACGAAGATCTCGCGTAACGGGCGCGGCTCCGGCAGGCCGTCGAGTAAATCAGGATCGAGCTTGAACGCCAGCATCGGCTTTGCGCCGCCGTTCTCGTCCACCTGGAAGTAATTGGTGCGAAGCGTTGCGTCGATCGCGTTGACGAACCGGCGAAGCGTGCGGTCCTCGTCGAGGTTCGGGACGTTGCCGAGCGCTTCCTCGATCGTCTCGTGCAGCTCGGTCAGCTTCTTGATGCGGGTCTTTTCGGCAATCTTCGGATCGAACCCGTCGCGGAACAGGCGGAAGACGGCGGCGGAAATTTCCGGGTACTTGTTGAGCGTATCGGCGATGTAGGTCTGCGAGTAGACGATGCCGGCTTGGCGCAGATAGCGCGCATAGGCGCGCAGCACGGTCACTTCGCGGGCGGAAAGTCCGGCGAGCAGAACGAGGCGGTTGAAGCCGTCATTGTCGGTCAATCCCTCGAAGGCTTTGAGGAACGCGTCTTCGAGCCGCTGTCCCTCACGCGCAAGATCGATCTCGCGGGCACCGTCGAGCTGCAGTTCCATGTCGTGCAGGACGATGAGGTCCGCCTGCGGGCCGGCGTGGATTTCGAATGTCTGCTCGCTGACCACGTGAAAGCCGAGATTTTCGAGAAGCGGCACGCGGCGCGACAGGGAAAGATGCTGGTCGCGGTGGAAGATCTTTAGCGAAACGGTGTTCGCATCGTCACCGGGGCGCCGGTAGAAGTCGATGCGGATGGTCTCGCCGGCAGCGCAGGCGGCAATATCGGGCAGGTCGGCAAAGGTTTCTTCCGGAGAGAACGCTTCCTGGAAAGCGCGGGTGACGGAAAGGCGGGGGCCGTCTTCCGCAAGCAATGCGAACCTGTCTTCCCACGGCGTCGCGATAAGGCGCACAGCCTCCTCGAGCTTTGCCTGCGCGACGCGCGGCGTCTTGCCGCCGCTGCGGCCGATGATCATGTGGACGCGGGCAACGCGGGCTTCCGGAAACGCCGGGTAATAGGCCGAGACGTGGCCGTCGAAGATTTCGCAGAGATACGCGCCGACCTTTTCGCGGACGATCGAATTATAATCCTCGCGCGGCACGTAGACGATGACCGAAACGAAACGGTCGAAATGGTCGATACGCGGCAGCACGCGCACGCGCGGCCTCTCGCTCAGCTCCATGATCTGTTCGCAGAAGCTCGAGAGCACGTCGAGATCGATCTGGAAGAGATCGTCGCGCGGGTAGGATTCCAGCGTGTTTTCGAGCATGCGGCCCGAATGGCTTTCCGGATCGAACCCGAAATTCTTTTCAATACGGGCGATCTTTGCGCGCAGCAGCGGCACGTCGCGGACGGACTGGGTATAGGCAGTGGAGGTGAACAGGCCGACGATGCGCAGTTCTCCGACCACATTACCCTTTTCGTCGAAGCGCTTTACCCCGACGTAATCCATATAGGCGCGACGGTGCACGACGGATTTGACGTTGGCCTTGGCGACGATGAGGAAATCCGGGCCGTCGAGAAATTCGAGGATTTCTGGCGTCGTCGTGACCTGATCCTTGCCCTGTCGCAGCACGAGAACGTCCGGATCGGACAGGATGCCGAGGCCCCTGCCCTTGCCGCGCTCCACCTTGGCATCGGCGCCCTTGCCCGAATAGGTGTATTCGCGCATGCCGAGGAAGGTGAAATTGTCGTTCCTGAGCCAGTCGAGAAAAGCATACGCCTCGTCGGCATCGGCCTTCTTGCCTTTTTTCGCGTTGACGAGTTGGGCCTGGGCGTCTTTGAGAACGCCGAGCATCGCGGACCAGCCGGTAATGGCCTGGTGCACCTGGTTAAGAACAAAGCGGATTCGCTCGACCAGCCCGTCGGCTTGCTCGTCGTTGAGCTGGGGCACATGGATCTGGATCAGGCTGACATGATGGGCCGGGTCGCCGGGTCGCTCGCTCGAGTGAAGCGTCGGCTGCTTGCCCGGTTCGATGACGAGGATCGGATGGACGGCCATCGTGAGGTCGCGATAGGCCGTCGTCACTTCACCCATGACCGAATCGAACAGAAACGGCATGTTGCGATCAATCACCGTAATGATCGAAACCGGCATTCCATCGGGCTCGACACCATCAAGGGTTTCGATTGTGATGTCGGCCTTGATTCGCGTCCAGGCTTTCAGCCGTCTTGCGGCATGTCCCGCGCACAGGGCGAGCATTTCTGGGGTGTAGTTTTCGAGATCGTCACTGCTGGCGCGGCTGAAGATAAGGAAGGGATCGAGATGGTCCTCCATGCCGGAAGCGGCCGCAATCTTGCCAGCCTTCTCGATCTGCTTGTCCCGCTTTGGGTTTTGCCGGCCTGCCATCTGTCTCTCCCTAAATTTTTTCTCAACGTGCGATAAAACGCAGCCAATGTCATTATGCTTTGCCGCGGTGTCTCACCGGTGCTTGCGGCTGGAATTTGTCATAGGCGTGTCACGTCTTGTTGACATGCCGACACAGAGATCCGATCAACGGTTCGATAACGTCGAAAGCAAGCATCATGCAGGGTAATTCAGGCGCGGTCATCGTCATTTCCAGCCATGTGATCCGTGGCTCGGTCGGTAACCGGGCCGCCGTCTTCGCGCTCGAGACCCTGGGATATCCCGTCTGGGCCATGCCGACCGTCGTGCTGCCCTGGCATCCCGGGCACGGTCCTTCGACGCGCCTGACGTTTCCCGAATCGGATTTCGACAAGGCTATAGACGATCTCATCCGGGCGCCATGGCTCGGCGAAGTGAAGGCGGTGCTGACCGGGTATTTCGGAAATGCCGCGCAGCCGCGCGCCGTGGCACGACTGATCGAGGCGCTGCGGAAAAACAACTCGGACCTTATCTATGTCTGCGATCCCGTGATGGGCGATCTCGGCGGGCTCTATATCCCGCAACCGACAGCCGAAGCGATCCGCGACGAGCTTCTGCCGCTCGCCACCATCGCCACGCCGAACCGATACGAGCTTGCCTGGCTCTCCGGTGCGCCGCTTGATGACAACAATGCGATCATGGAAGCGGCGATCGCGCTCGGGCCGCCGCGGATGCTGGTGACCTCGGCCGTGCCGATGATGACGGGCAGTACCGGCAATCTCTATCTCACCGGCAATCATGCGCTGCTGGCTGAACACCGGCTGATCGACCACGCCCCGAACGGGCTCGGAGACCTGCTCTCAGCGGTTTTTCTCGCCCGCGTCATGTCCGGCATGGATGAAGAGAAAGCCCTGCAAACAACGACTGCCAGCGTGTTCGAAGTGCTGGCGCGTTCGGTAAAGCGCGGGGCCAACGAGCTGACGCTGGAAATGGATGCCGCCAGCCTCTCGACGCCGATGGCGATGGTCCAGATGCGCCGGCTCGTGCATCCCCTTAAGAGGCGCAAGCCGTAAGCTCAAAGAGCATGCGCATCCACACAATGGCCGTTGATTCTCGTCTGGCTGCACGATAATCGTGAGCCATGAGCGAATTTCCAGAAAAACTGCTTTCGGGCTACCGTAACTTCATGAGTGGTCGCTACAGCGACGAGCGGGAGCGCTACCGCGCGCTCGCCGATACCGGCCAGAAGCCGCATACGCTCCTGGTTGCCTGTTGCGACAGTCGCGCGGCGCCCGAGACGATCTTTGACTGCGGTCCGGGAGAACTCTTTGTGGTCCGCAACGTCGCCAACATGGTACCGCGCTACGAGCCCGACAGCCAGTTTCACGGGACATCGGCTGCGGTTGAATACGCGGTGCAGGTGCTCGAGATCCGCAATATCGTTGTCATGGGCCACGGCCGCTGCGGCGGTATCCAGGCAGCGCTCGACGCTTCCATGAAGCCGCTGTCGGAGGGGGATTTCATCGGCAAGTGGATGGGTTTGGTCAGGCCTGCGGCCACGCAGATCCAGAGCAACGACCTGATGACCCAGAGCGAGCGTCAGACAGCGCTCGAACGGGTGTCGATCCGCAATTCGATCGCCAATCTGCAGACCTTCCCCTTCGTCCGCAATCTCACGGAAAAGGGAGAACTCGACATTCACGGCGCCTGGTTCGATATCTCGACCGGCGAGTTGTGGGTGATGAACGAGAAGGGCGATTTCACCCGGCCAGACATCAGTGTACCGGCGATCGAGGCCGAGCAGAGCCCGGCCTGATCATTTCAACGGTGTAACGGCTCAGCCGCCGTCGATCTGGGCGCCCATGTATGCGATCGCCTGCTGGTAGACGGTTGCCGCGTTCCAGCCCTGGATGGCGACGAAATTCGGCTCACCCTGCTGGTAGCCGGCACCGGTCCGCCAGCCATGACCCTTGAGGAAGTTGGCGGTCGATGCCAGCGCATCGGCGCGCGAACGGACCATGTCGATATGGCCGTCACCGTCGCCATCGGCGCCGTAGCGGATGACGTTGAGCGGCAGGAACTGGGTCTGGCCGATTTCGCCATGCGCTGCACCCTTTGCAGTGGTGCTGAGATCACCGCGGGCAACGAGCTGCAGGGCTGCGTAAAGCTGTTCGGTAAAGTAGGCCGAGCGGCGGCAGTCATAGGAAAGCGTTGCGACGGCCGACAGCGTATGCTGGTCGCCCATGTAATTGCCGAAACCGGTTTCCATGCCCCAGATCGCCAGGATCGGACCGGCCGGAACGCCGTAGCGGCGCTCAATCGACGCAAACAGCGCTGCGTTGGATTTCTTCATGGACTTGCCGCGCGAGATGATCGTTGCGCCACCGCGCTTCTTCATGAACTCGTCGAAGGAAAGCTTGAAGCTTTTCTGGCCGCGGTCGGCGCGAATGGTCGGGCGGTTGTAGACGACGTTAGCAAAGGCGCGGTCGAGAACTGCAGGGCTGATACCCTTGGACGGTGCCTGCTGCTTGAAATCGGCGACCCAGCGGTCGAAACCGGCTCCATCATTGCCGCAGGCGGCGGCAAAGGCCGGGGCTGCGGTTGCAAGCGTTGCTGCTGCGATCAATCCTGCCAGAATAGTCTTCATCATGCGGTCAAACCCGTCGAAAGTCCGGATTGCTTGGCCGAAAGCTTCCGGAAGAATTGCGCTATATTCGGCCTTATGACCCCAGTGGCGGATAATCGCAATTCATCTTCCCATGAATAGTTCGTGAAGAGAGACGAATCGAAAAAACCCCGTCATTTCTGACGGGGCTTTCTAAGCGGATTTGCTTAATAAAGTACGTTACTTATCAAGCAGCAACCTTGCGTGGCTTGATGAGACCGCGATTGACCAGAAGTTCGGCGATCTGGATCGCGTTCAGCGCGGCACCCTTGCGCAGGTTGTCGGAGACGACCCAGATGTTGAGTCCGTTTTCGACGGTTGCGTCTTCGCGGATACGCGAAATGTAGGTCGCATCTTCACCGGCGCATTCGAGAGGCGTGATGTAACCGCCGTCTTCGTGCTTGTCGATGACAAGGCAACCCGGCGCTTCGCGCAGAATATCGCGGGCCTGATCGGCCGTGATCTCGTTTTCGAACTCGATGTTGACGGATTCGGAGTGGCCGATAAAGACCGGAACGCGCACGGCCGTGCAGGTAACGCGGATCTTCGGGTCGAGCATCTTCTTGGTCTCGGCCAGAACCTTCCACTCTTCCTTCGTGTAGCCGTCTTCCATGAAGCTATCGATATGCGGGATGACGTTGAAGGCAATACGCTTGGTGAACTTCTTCGATTCGACCGGATCGGCCACGAACACGGCGCGCGTCTGGGTGAAGAGTTCGTCCATGCCTTCCTTGCCGGCACCGGACACCGACTGGTAGGTGGAAACGACGACGCGCTTGATCTTGGCAAAGTCGTGCAGCGGCTTCAGCGCGACGACGAGCTGGGCCGTCGAGCAGTTCGGATTGGCAATGATGTTCTTCTTGGAGAATCCGACGATGGCGTCGGGGTTCACTTCCGGAACGATCAGCGGCACTTCCGAATCGTAGCGCCAGGCGGACGAGTTGTCGATGACGACGCAGCCCTGCGCACCGATCTTCGGCGACCACTTCTTGGAGGCATCGCCGCCGGCTGACATCAGGCAGATGTCGGTATCGGAGAAATCGTAGTTCTCGAGGTTGGACACCTTGAGCGTCTTGTCACCGAAGGAGACTTCCGTGCCCTGGCTGCGGGCGGAGGCGAGTGCGACGACTTCATCAGCCGGAAAACCACGTTCGGCCAGAATGTTCAGCATTTCCCTGCCGACATTGCCGGTTGCTCCGGCGACTGCGATCTTGAAACCCATTTCTTTGCTCTCTTTCTGTCTCTCCTCGGTTTTCTGAGGGGGAAGCCCGTGTCGTGCGCGACGCGGTGTTCCTTGTCCCCGGCCGTACCGGGGAGAGAGCGGTGGCCAGAGACGTCAGACGATAATTTTCGTCGTCGTTTTGGCCGTGGTTTTGTCGGAAACCGAAAGGGCAACATCCAGCCGCCCGGCAGATACTGCCAGGTCATAGCACGCAGCAAAGCGAAAGTCGCGGCGAAGCATGGACACTCCTTTTCCAACGCTGCTCATAAAAGATTTTGCCACAGAGTCAAGGTTGATGCGATCGGACATCGGCGCCGTTATCACGTTTCTGTCATTGCACTGTCATCGCATGGGGCTATCCCCGAACCTCTATGCGACGCAACGACGGGGGTTTTCCATGCGTATGCTTCTTGCTGCCTTTGCAGCCACCACAATTCTTTCCGGCGGCATTCAAGCCGCCCACGCCGCGAACGTCTTTCCGCTTGATCGGGCGACGATCCTGACCGGCTCTCCATTCGATTTCAAGGTCGAGTTCAGCTCGGTCGTGAAGCCTGAGGACGTCAAGATCACCGTCAACGGCCAGGACTACAAGTCTGTGTTCGGCAAGGATGTCGAGTTCGTTGCAGAAGAGAAGAACAAGGACAAGGTCCTCGGTTCCGCCGTCGTGCTGCGTGGCATGACGATCGCGAATGCCGGCGAATACAAGGTTGAAGTCTCTGCTGGTCCGGAAACCAAGAGCGTGACCTGGAACGTTTATGGCACCGCGGCGCAGCCAAAAGCCAAGAACGTGATCTTCCTGATCGGTGACGGTCTTTCCGTGGCGCATCGCACCGCTGCCCGCATCATGGCCAAGGGCATGACCGAGGGCAAAGCGAACGGTCGTCTCGCGATGGACGACATCCCGCCGGCAGCCTTTATCGGTACGTCCGCGACGGACGCTGTCGCCACCGACAGCGCCAACACGATGTCGGCCTATATGACCGGCCACAAGACAGCCGTGAACGCAATCGGCGTCTATGCCGACCGCACGCCTGACTCGATGGACGATCCGAAGGTTGAAACATACGCGGAAGCGGTCCGCCGCCAGACGAAGAAGTCGATCGGCATCGTCACGACCGCAGAAGTTCAGGACGCAACACCCGCAGCCGTCGTCGCCCATACCCGCAAGCGTGGCGACAAGGCGGAGATCAACGGCATGCTGTTCGACGTCAAGCCGGACGTCCTGCTCGGCGGCGGTTCCGCCTACTTCCTGCCCCAGGCGACGCCCGGATCCAAGCGCAAGGACGACAAGGACTATATCGCCCTGTTCAAGGATGCAGGCTACATGCTTGCGACCAGCAAGGCTGAACTGGCGACGGCCGCCGGCACCAATACCGGCAAGATCCTTGGCCTGTTCCACACCGGCAACATGGACACGACGCTTGACCGCGAATTCCTGAAAAAGGGCACGACGGCGAAGTTCCCGGATCAGCCGGGCCTCGTCGACATGACCAAGGTCGCGCTCGACTCGCTGTCGAAGAACCCGAACGGCTTCTTCCTGATGGTCGAAGCTGCTAATATCGACAAGATGTCCCATCCGCTGGACTGGGACCGCGCCGTCGTCGATACGATCGAATTCGACAAGGCAATCGCCGCAGCCCGCGAATTTGCCGACAAGAACCCCGACACGCTGATCATCGTCACCGGCGATCATACCCACGGTGTTTCGATCATCGGTACGGTCAACGATGAAAAGCCGGGCGACGACATGCGCGAAAAGGTCGGGACCTATGCCGAGGCAGGCTTCCCGAACTATATGGACGAGAACAAGGACGGTTATCCTGACAAGGTCGATGTTACCAAGCGCCTGTTCCTGAACGCCAATAACGGCCCTGATCATTACGAGACATTCCGTCCGAAGCTCGACAATCCCTTCGTTCCCGCCATCCAGAACGAGAAGAAGGAATATGTCGCCAACGAAGCCTACAAGGATATCCCGGGCGCTGTTCTCGTGACCGGCATCATTCCGAAAAGCGCCGACAGTGGCGTCCATGCGGTTGACGATGTCGTGCTTCAGGCTGCCGGCCCAGGTTCGGAAGGCTTCCGCGGCTACATGGAGCAGAGCGACGTCTACAAGGTTCTCGCGGAGACTTTCGCGCTGGGCGCCAAGCAGACCAACTGATCAGACCGACTGGGTCTGAACGACCATGGTTAAAGAGGGGGCATGTCCTGAGGCGTGCCCCTATCTACTTCAGATATCGCGGGACTTGAAGATATGCCTCAGCTGCAGGATGATGACGGCGCTCGACAAGGGAGAGCGATCATGGGAGCGCTCGAGATGGTCGACCGTCGCCAGATGCTCAAGACCTCGCTTGGCATCATTGCCGGCCTGCCGCTGCTGATATCAGGCGCAACCGCCCGCGCAGAAAATGGGCTTTCCTTCGACGAACTCTATGGCAAGGTCAGCGTTCTCGGTCTGGAATTTTCCGACAAGGTTAAGCGGCTGAACGGTCAGGAGATCGCCATGCGCGGTTTCATGGCGCCACCGCTGAAGGCGGAAGCCTCGTTCTTCGTTCTGACCGAAGTGCCGATGTCGATCTGCCCGTTCTGCTCCACCGATGCGGACTGGCCGGACAATATCGTCGTTGTCTATCTCGATGAGAAGCAGACATTCACCCAGCCAAGCCAGACGATCGAGGTGCGCGGCACGCTCGAGATGGGCTCGTGGACCGATCCGGACACCGGCTTCGTCAGCCTGCTGCGGATCCGACAGGCGGAATACGGTACGGTCTGAAGACATGATGCCTCTGAAGGTGCAATCTCTCGCCGTCTCGTTTCCCGGTCTGGCGACACCGGTTCTTTCCATCGCGAACCTTGAGATCGCCGCCGGTAGCCGCGTTGCGCTGACGGGCGGGTCGGGATCGGGCAAGAGCACGCTTCTCAATATCATTGCGGGGCTGGAGCGTGTCGGTAGCGGCCATGTGGTCTGGGGCGGGCATGATATCGCCAGACTGTCGGAAGGCCGGCGAGACCGTTGGCGGGCCGAAAATGTGGGCCTCGTAATGCAGGATTTCCATCTCTTTGCGGGTCTTTCGGCGCTGGATAACGTGCTGCTGCCGGCACGGCTTTCGCGGGTCTCGACCCCGAATCTGGTGAAAAGAGCGCATGAGCTGATCGAGACCGTGGGGTTGAAGCGACCCGGTCAGTCCGTCGAGACCATGTCGCGCGGCGAGATGCAGCGGGTGGCGATCGCCCGGGCGCTGCTGCGCAAGCCGGGTATCATCATTGCCGACGAGCCGACGGCAAGCCTCGATGTGGAAAACGGCGAGGCGGTGGGGGATCTGCTTTTGTCAGTCGCGGCCGGTGCCGGCAGCACGCTCGTTGTGGCGACGCACGACCAACGCATGATCGAACGCCTCGACCGGCGCATCGTGCTCAGGGGCGGGTGCATCGTCGGCGATGATGTTGTCGGGAAGGTGCCGGTATGATCCGTTTTATCATCGCCGACCTGCGGCGTCTCTGGCTGGGCTGCGCCGTCGTGGTGCTTCTGGTTGCCTTAGCTACGGCGCTCGGGGTTGCCGTGACCCTGCAGGAACGGTCGCTGCGTCTCGGCAGTGCCCGCGCCGCCGACAAGTTCGATCTGGTGATCGGCGCCTCCGGCAGCGAAACGCAGCTGATCCTCTCCTCGATCTTTCTCCAGCCCGCGCCGCTGCCGCTGGTCGATGGAGAGCTACTTTCGAAACTTGCCGCCGATCCGCGTGTCGCCTGGGCAGCTCCCGTCGGTTTCGGCGATTCCTTTGCCGGCTATCCGATCGTGGGAACGACGACGACGCTTGTGACCAGCACGACGCCGGGCTTTGGCGAGGGGCGTACGTTTGCCGCGGAAGGCGAAGCGGTTCTCGGCGCTTCCGTCATTCTTACGGTCGGCGCCGTCGTCAAGCCGATGCATGGAACAGCCGAAACCGGTGGTCCAACCCATACGGAGATCGCATACAAGGTCGTGGGTAAGCTGAAACCGACCGGCACGCCATGGGACCGCGCCATTCTCGTGCCGATCCAGGCCGTATGGCACGTTCATGGTTTAGGCGCTGAGCATGAGCACGAGGACGCAAGCACGGAGCCTGCGGCAGCTGTCGCCTCTACCACCCATGACGAAGACCATCATCACGGCGGCATCGATCCGGATGCGCCGCTCGTCGAGGATTTCGGGGCTGATACCCCCGGCCTTCCAGCGATTCTGGTCAAACCGAAGTCGATTGCCGATGCCTATCGCCTGCGTCAGGCCTATCGCGGCAATGGCACGGTGGCGGTCTTTCCCGGCGAGGTGCTGACCGGCCTTTATGCGACGCTTGGCGATGCGAAAATGGTGTTGAGCGCGGTCGCTGCGGGATCGCAGGCTCTTGTCGCGGCGGCACTGGTGCTGGTGACGGTGATCCATGTGGGGCAACGGCGCCGGCAGATCGGCGCGCTGCGCGCGTTCGGGGCACCGCGCGGCGCCGTCTTCCTGATCGTGTGGCTGGAGCTGCTTCTCCTGGTTGCGCTTGGCATCGGGCTCGGCTTCGTCTGCGGGCTACTGGCGGCGCAGTTCGGCGCCCATCTGTTTACCGCGAAAAGCGGGGTCATCCTGCCGGTCGGGTTCACGAGAGACGACGTACGTCTGGCACTTTTTCTGCTGGGCTTTGCAGCGGTCCTTTCGGCCGTGCCGGCACTTCTTGCCTATCGGCAGTCGCCCGCCCAGGCGCTTCGCTCCTGACCACTCCGGACTACGTCATTAGACGAAAGTCATAAGCCGAAAGCATGTCTCATCCGGCGTGCCAAATTCTGTCACTCTGCAACGATTGCGCTAACCTGTCTGGCCGAGGAGGAGAATGGCCGGACAGGAAGGCACGGAGTTCATCTTGTTGGGAGGACGACAATGGCACACGTCGCAACGGCAGCCCGGACGAAGGCTAGCCCCATGACGCGCGAGGAAAAGAAGGTCATCTTCGCCTCGTCGCTGGGTACCATTTTCGAATGGTATGATTTCTATCTCTACGGAACGCTTGCCGTCATCATCGGCCGGCAGTTCTTTTCGGCGTTTCCGCCCGCCACGCAGGCCATCTTTGCACTGCTGGCCTTTGCTGCAGGCTTTCTCGTCCGCCCCTTCGGCGCACTGGTCTTCGGACGGCTCGGCGATCTTGTCGGACGCAAATATACCTTCCTGGTCACGATCGTGATCATGGGCCTATCGACATTCTTTGTCGGTCTTCTGCCGAGCTACGAGCAGATTGGTGCAACGGCGCCCATCCTTCTCATCGCGCTGCGCATGTTGCAGGGCCTGGCGCTCGGTGGCGAATACGGTGGTGCTGCTGTCTATGTGGCGGAGCACGCCCCGCCCGGTCGCCGCGGATTTTACACGGCCTGGATTCAGACGACGGCGACGCTTGGCCTGTTGCTGTCGCTCGCCGTCATCGTGACGCTGCGCGTCAACATGGGTGAAGAAGCCTTTGCCACAAGCTATCCGGTCATATTCGGTCTGCTGGGCGGCTGGCGCATTCCGTTCCTCGGATCGGCACTGCTGCTTGCGGTCTCCATCTACATCCGCTTGCAGATGAACGAGTCCCCCGTCTTCCAGAAGATGAAGGAAGAAGGCACCCGTTCGAAGGCACCGCTGACGGAAGCCTTCGGCACCTGGAAGAACGGCAAGATCGTGCTGATAGCACTGTTCGGCCTTGTCGTCGGCCAGGCCGTCGTCTGGTATACCGGCCAGTTCTACGCGCTGTTCTTCCTGCAGAGCATCCTGAAAGTCGACCTTCTGACGGCGAACGTACTGATTGCCTGGTCGCTTCTTCTCGGCACACCATTCTTCCTCGTCTTCGGTGCGCTGTCTGACCGCGTGGGCCGCAAATGGGTCATTCTGGCAGGCTGCGCGCTCGCAGCGGTCACGTACTTCCCGCTGTTCCACGCATTGACCAATACCGCCAATCCGACCTACGCGGCAGCGATCAAAAACGTCCAGATCCAGGTTTCGGCGGATCCGGCCACATGCGGATCCCTGTTCGACCCTGTTGGTATCAGAACCTTCACGCAGCCATGCGACGTCGCGCGACGCACGCTGTCGCAGCAGGCGTTTACCTACACGCTGGTGCCAGCAGCCGCCGGTGCGCCAACCACGGTCAGCGTAGCGGGCACGGACGTTCCCGTTGCCAATGTGACGTTGCCGGACGGCAAGACCGAAACCTTCGCCCAGCGTCTCGGCCCGGCCAGCGTGGCAGCCGGCTACCCTGCCGCCAACGATGCTGCCAAGGTGCGTGTGGATGGCTTCTTCGCGGTGTTCGGCAATGCCCAGGCTTTGACTGTCATCGCCATTCTCTGGGTCATGGTCGTCTATGTGACGATCGTCTACGGCCCGATCGCCGCGGCGCTGGTGGAGTTTTTCCCGACACGCATCCGCTATACCGCCATGTCGCTGCCGTATCACATCGGCAACGGCTGGTTCGGCGGGCTGCTGCCGGCCACCTCCTTCGCGATCGTTGCCTCGACCGGGGATATCTATGCCGGCCTCTGGTACCCGGTCGGCTTTGCCGTTCTCACGATCATCATCGGCGCGGTCTTCGTGAAGGACCGGCGCAATATCGATCTCAACGACTGATCAGTCAGCAAAAAGAAGGGCCCGGCGGAAACGCCGGGCCCTTTTTCGTTTCAGGGAAGTGGTCCCCTCGCGGGATCCCTCAGGCCGAAAGACCGGAAAATTCCTTGAGGATGGCGTCGCCCATGTCGCCGGTGCCGACCTGGCGGCAGCCGTCAGCCATGATGTCGCCGGTGCGGATGCCCTGGTCGAGAACGTTGGCGATCGCCTTTTCCAGGTTGTCGGCTTCGGTGATCATGTTGAACGAATAACGCAGGCACATGGCAAAGGACGCGATCATGGCGATCGGGTTGGCGATGCCCTTGCCGGCAATATCCGGTGCCGAACCATGGACCGGCTCATAAAGCGCCTTGCGCTTGCCGGTCTTGCCATCGGGGGCGCCGAGGGACGCGGACGGCAGCATGCCGAGCGAACCCGTAAGCATGGCCGCAACGTCGGACAGCATGTCGCCGAACAGGTTGTCGGTGACGATGACGTCAAACTGTTTCGGGGCGCGAACCAGCTGCATGCCGCCGGCATCGGCCAGCATGTGGTCCAGCTTCACATCGGAATATTTCGCCTTGTGGATTTCGGTGACGACCTGGTTCCACAGCACGCCGGATTTCATCACGTTGCGCTTTTCCATCGAGCACACGGCATTCTTGCGGGTGCGCGCCAGTTCGAAAGCAACGCCTGCGATGCGTTCGATCTCGTAGGTGTCGTAGATCTGGGTATCGATGCCGCGCTTCTGGCCGTTGCCGAGATCGATGATTTCCTTCGGCTCACCGAAATAGACGCCGCCGGTCAGTTCGCGGATGATCAGGATGTCGAGCCCGTCCACCAGTTCGGGTTTCAGCGAAGAGGCGGCGGCAAGCGCCGGATAGCAGATGGCCGGACGCAGATTTGCGAAAAGCTCCATATCCTTGCGCAGACGCAGCAGGCCGGCTTCCGGGCGCACCTCATAGGGCACACTATCCCATTTCGGACCGCCGACGGCGCCGAACAGGACGGCATCGGCCGCCATCGCTTTTTCCATATCCGCGTCGGAAATGGCGGCGCCATGCGCATCATAGGCGCAGCCGCCGACCAGACCTTCGTCGGTGACGAAATCGGCACTCATGGCGTCGTTCATATGGGCGATGATCTTGCGCACTTCGCCCATGGCCTCTGGACCGATGCCATCACCGGGAAGCAGGAAAAGGTGTTTTGCCATTGTGCAGATGTCCTTGATTGTTCAGGCGGCGGTTGGGCAGCTGTTTCAGGAAGCGCCGGCACCGATGCGTGCGGTCACTTCGATCTCGATTTTCATTTCAGGGGTGGTGAGGCCGCAGACGATCATGGTCGCTGCCGGCCGAATCTGGGCAAATACCGATCCGACGACCTCGACCACGGCATCGTAGTCGGCCATGTCGACGAGATAATAGCGCACGCGGACCACGTCCTTCAGGCTGCTGCCGGCTTCGCCAAGCGCTTTTGCGATAGTGGCGAGCGCGTTGCGGGTCTGGTCAGCGACATCGTCAGGCATCACCATCAGGGCATAGTCATAGCCCGTCGTGCCCGAGACATAGACCATGTCACGGTCAACAACTGCGCGGGAATAGCCGATCCGCGCTTCGAAGGGTGATCCCGAGGAGATATGCGTGACCATCTGATGACCCTCAGAGCCAGGGGCGTTCCGTGCTGTTCTTGTCCTCGAAACTCGAGATCACGGCGTCGCTCTTTAATGTCGAAGCAATATCGTCGAGACCTTCCAAGAGGATCTGGCGTCGGCCGGGATCGATGTCAAAATGCAGCGAGCCGCCATCCGGACCTGTGATCTTCTGCGCTTCGAGATCGATCGAAATGACGGCATTGGAGCCGCGATCCGCATCGTCGAGCAGCTTTTCGAGATCTTCTGGAGACACGATGATCGGCAGGATGCCGTTCTTGAAACAGTTATTGTAGAAAATATCGGCAAAGCTGGTCGAGATCACGCAACGGATGCCGAAATCGAGAAGTGCCCAAGGCGCGTGCTCACGCGACGAGCCGCAGCCGAAATTGTCGCCAGCCACCAGGATCTTGGAATTGCGATAGGCCGGCTTGTTCAGGATGAAATTCGGGTTTTCCGAGCCATCCTGGTTGTAGCGGGATTCCGCAAACAATCCCTTGCCGAGACCGGTTCGCTTGATGGTCTTCAGGTAGTCCTTGGGAATGATCATGTCGGTGTCGATGTTGACGACCGGAAGCGGCGCTGCGACGCCTGTGAGTTGCGTGAACTTGTCCATGATCTGCCTCCAAGGGAGTTGTCGTGAAGGCCAAATAAAGCAATTTGCCGCCGATTTGAAGGGCATTATGCCTTCAACCGGTACTCCGCTGCGCCAGAGCGCGCAGGCGGAGCGAACATGATGACGCTAGAGGTCGATGATGGTACCGCGGCCGTCGTTCCACACACGGATATCGCGGCTGGCCGGCTTTGGTCCGAACGATTTCGCTCGCACGGGTACAGGGTTCAACCTGGTCGAGATCGCCCTACCAATTGAAAGAAGGACGAGGATTCCGGCAAATGCGACGGTCAGAGACGCTGTAAACAGCGCCGCCATGGCAAGCACCGCAATAGCTGAGGCGACGACGAAAAATGCACGAATGTTTTGCATGGATCATACCTTTCAACGTCTGAAATGTGGGACCGGCCGGCCCCGCTTACAAGTGGTTTCACGACCTCCTGTCTTGCCGAGGACCAAAAAGCTTGTCACAACCACGTTATGACTTTTCCCAATGATTACATGGTCCCGAAGCGATGGCCGCTTTGATCCGGCGCTCGCTCCTGAGCGTTCCCCCAAGCAACACCCGTGCGCTTTCGAAAATCCCGCAGCTCGACTGCGACGGCGTGATTTTCGATCTGGAGGATTCCGTGGCCTCCGGACAGAAGGCGGAAGCGCGGGATAACCTCCGCAGAAGCTTTGCCGAGCTGAATTCCGATGGTCTCGAGACGGCTATCCGGATCAATCCACTCACAAGCGAATTCGGTCCTGCGGATCTCGAGCTCATCGTCGAACTTCTGCCGGATGCGGTGGTCATTCCCAAGGTTGAGCATGCGGACGACGTTCGGGTGATCGCCGAGCGTCTTTCTCAGTCGGGCGTGCCGGAGAGGGTCTCTATCTGGGCGATGATCGAAACGCCCCTCGGCGTCCTCAACGCCGCCGAAATCTCGAGCGTGGGCGGACGGATCAAATGCCTCGTCGTGGGGCTCAACGATCTTCGCAAGGCAACGGGTGTTTTGCCGCAACCGGGGCGGGCCAATCTCATACCCTGGTTGATGCAGGTCGTGCTGGCGGGCAGGGCCTATGGTGTCGATGTGATCGACAGCGTGTTTAACGATTTCAAGGACGAAGCCGCGTTCGAAGCCGAGTGCGCCCAGGGCCGCGCCATGGGATTTTCAGGCAAGATGCTGATCCATCCGGCGCAGATCGACGCGGCCAACCGTCATTTCGGTCCTGATGATGATGCGCTTGAAGAGGCGCGCGCCATCATCGAGGCCTTCCGCCAGCCGGGAGCCGAAACGCTCAACGTCATCAACCTCGACGGTCGCATGGTCGAGCGTCTGCATCTCGAAGATGCGGAAAAGCTCGTCGCCAGCGCGGCGGTCATCGCCAACAGAAAGAGAAAGCCATGAAAGTATATCGTTTCATCACCGGTCCTGACGATGCCGCCTTTTGTCACCGGGTGACGGCGGCGCTGAACAAGGGCTGGGAACTCTCCGGTTCGCCAAGCTACGCCTTCAACGGCAAGACGGGCGAGATGCATTGCGGCCAGGCCGTGATGAAGACCGTAGAAGGCAAGGAATACAGCCCCGACATGAAGCTCGGCGAGCAGTAAAAAGCTAGGCCGAGGTGTGTCGGCCAGCGCTGGATCAGCGCTGGCTTGCTTCCTCGGCGCTCGCCTCGATGCGCTCCATGTCGTCGTCACTCAGGCCGAAGTGATGGCCGATCTCGTGGATAAGGACGTGGGTGATGATATCGCCCAGCGTTTCCTCATTCTCCGCCCAGTAATCGAGGATAGGCCGGCGATAGAGCCGGATGCGATTGGGCAGTTCGCCGGTTTCGACCGTAAACCGTTCCGAAATGCCACGTCCTTCGAACAGGCCCAGAAGGTCGAACGGCGTTTCCAGCGCCATGTCTTCGAAAACGTCGTCGTCCGGAAATTCTTCGACCTCAATGGTGAGGTTCGTTGTAAGTTTGCGGAATTCGTCCGGAAGGTGGCTGTAGGCTTCTAATGCCAGCGACTCGAACGTGCTGATCGTCGGCGCATGGCGATCCTGCCAATCATCGGTCTGGTCAATGCGGGCCATGGGATCTCCTTCCAACTCAGGCACATATAATACCTGAAGCAGCTATTTCGAGAAAAGAATCATTGCGATAGCTTTTA
The DNA here is from genome assembly GCF_050500205.1 of Neorhizobium sp. DAR64860/K0K1. Taxonomy (NCBI): domain Bacteria; kingdom Pseudomonadati; phylum Pseudomonadota; class Alphaproteobacteria; order Hyphomicrobiales; family Rhizobiaceae; genus Neorhizobium; species Neorhizobium sp. DAR64860/K0K1. Next base: position 3,399,176 of record NZ_CP191459.1, read on the forward strand.
GAGGAAAAGATTCCTGATCGGCAGCTGTTGACTCTTTGCCACTTGTCTGGAATCCATAAGAACATAAAGCGAACATTATCGATGGAGTTAACGCCATGGCCAAAGGTGCCTGGGCGCGGGAGAGACTTTTGCCCTGCGCAAGCCGATCTCGGAGACGGAAAGCGGTTGGCGAGCTTGCTCCTGATGCTCTTGTCTGGTCTCGATTGGAACCCGCGTGACCGCCTGTTTTCGATCCCCTCTGGCGCATGGACAGAGGCGTATTCTGACACTCGTGTTCCCGCGTCTGTCAACAGACAGAATCGCGCGCCGCCGCTGGGGTATGGACTGGCGGTCTTCCCGCCATCACGACCATCCACCGATCGTCTTTGCCGGGCGCCACGCCAACAGGATGTGCCTGACAGTGCTCGACGCGGCCGCCGAACGCCTTAACCTGAAGCTGGGGCAGGGCGTTTCAGAAGCGCGAGCGATCTTTCCGGAGCTCGACGTGATGGACGAAGACGATGATGCCGACGCGGCGCTTCTGATGGCGCTCTCCGACTGGTGCGACCGATATACGCCACTGGTGACGCTAGAAGGGCGCAACGGGCTCTCTCTGGATATCACGGGCTGTGCGGATTACGGTGGCGGAGAGCAGGGCTTGCTCGGCAATGCCTCCCACAGACTCCGTCAGATGGGTTTCGACGTCAAAGGGACACTCGCATCTTTTCCGGGCGTGTGGAGCGATTCTGCTTCTGCCGCGGACGGAACTTATGGCGGCGCGTTGTTTCGATCGAGTGACGTCCGAGCCTTTTCAGAGATATCGCAGCGACACAGCAGCCGGTTAGGCATCACTGCCTCCGATCACGGATCGTTGATAAGGGGGTTATGATATGTCAATTACCGGGCTGGATTCTTTCTTGACATCGCTTGTCCTCTTTTGCAAAAAGTCTGTATCGAGGTCAATGTTCTCCAGGTCGATCCAAAATGCTGGTTTGCAGTTGCAATTACATCACCGAAAGGGAGATCAAGGATACGATCATCCAACTCCTCACTGAGGACTGTTGGCAGCTTATCGTTCCCGTCAAGGTCTACCATGCGATGGAAAAACGCGGCCGTTGCTGCGGTTGCTTTCCCAATGTCGTCGATCTGATCATCAAGACCACTGAGGAATATCACGCCCAGCGGCACTCGACGGAAGCTGACGTGATCGTCTATATGTCGCGCTTGAAACAACTCCACGAAGAAAACAGGAGAGCGGACATTGAAAGGCGACTTACAGGTCATCGAGCGGCTTAACGAGGCACTCTTCCTCGAACTTGGCGCTGTGAACCAATACTGGCTGCACTATCGTCTCCTGCATGATTGGGGTTTTACCAAGCTTGCCAAGAAGGAGAGGGCCGAATCCATCGAAGAGATGCAGCATGCCGATCGCCTGATCGACCGCATCATCTTTCTCGAGGGTCATCCGAACCTTCAGACGCTGGCACCGCTTCGCATCGGCCAGAACGTCAAGGAAGTTCTCGAAGCCGATCTGGCTGGCGAATACGATGCCCGCACCGCCTACAAGGCGTCGCGTGATATCTGTCACGCCGCCGGCGACTATGTCTCCATGAAGCTTTTCGAACAGCTGCTGATGGATGAGGAAGGTCATATCGACTTCCTGGAAACGCAGCTCGAACTTCTCTCGAAGATCGGCGAAGAGAGATACGGGCAGCTCAACGCGGAATCAGCCGACTCCGCTGAGTAAAGCTCAAATCATCGACACTCTATCGCTCGAGCCCGGTGGAAGATGCTTTCACCGGGCTTTGCTTTATCCGACCAGCGCTAACCGGACGTGCAATCAGCCTGCCGGCGCGAGGTGGGCAAATTCGGCGACGACCCTGTCATAGACCGCGCGCTTGAACGGCACGATCAGGCCGGGCAGATCCTGCATCGGCTTCCATTCCCAGGCATCGAATTCAGCCGTATGGCCGCCCGGCGGCGGGTTGATGGCGATCTCGCTTTCATCGCCGTCAAAGCGGAAGGCAAACCAGCGCTGCGTCTGGCCGCGATACTTTCCCTTCAGTCCGATACCGATCAGGTGTTCCGGAAGATCGTAATTGATCCACTCGCCGGCTTCGGCAAGCAGCGCGACGGAACGCATGCCCGTTTCTTCGTACAGTTCACGATAGGCGGCGGGCAGGGGATCTTCGCCCTTGTCGATCCCGCCCTGCGGCATCTGCCACAGTTGCGGAGACCCGTCGAATTCGCTGTTGCCGGCAGCAATGCGGCGTCCCGCCCAAACGAGGCCCTCGCTGTTGAGCACCATGACCCCGACGCAGGGACGATAGGGAAGATCGTCCGCTTTCACCGGTTTCTTGTGATCCTTGGCCATATCATTCCCCTTGCTTCAAGGTGCCACGCTCTCGCGGGCAAGCGTCGATACACCGACGATTTCAACACCGCGTTGCGAGGCTTCGTCGGCCCATTTGCGGATCGCCGCGATGCTCTCGTCGAAGGCGGAGGCGATGCCGATTGCCGTTCCCTTGCGTTGGGCTATCCGCTCCAGTTCGTCAAGTTTCTTGAGGATCGCGTCGGATTGAAGCTGACCGTCCAGGGTCAGGTCACCGAAGGCGTGCGGCAGTTGCATCGCCTTTGCCAGCACCTCCGTCTTCGACTGGGCCGAGGTGCCGTCATCGAGGAACAGCAGGCCGCGGGAGGCCATGTCGCGCAGGACAGGCTCAAGCGCCTTGACGTCGGAGAGATAGCGGCCGCCCTGGTAGTTTATGATCCCCGTATAGTTGGTGATCTCGCCCATCGCCACATGCAGTCGCTCAAGGTTCTTTGCCGCCGGATCCTTGACGAGAAGCGTGCCGGGTCCGGGGTCGTTGGCCGGGTAGTCGTAAGGCTCGAACGGGACCTGGATGAGGATTTCATGGCCCGCGCGGCGCGCTTCCTGCATCCAGCGCTGCAGACTGTTGCCGCTTGCGGCAAGGCCGAGCGTCACGCCTGATGGCAGTTGCTGGATGGCGCGCTGGGTGCCTGTCTGGCTGAGACCGAGGCCGCCGACCACGATTGCGATCCTTGTGCCGCGGGCACCGGACCAGGGACGTGCATACTGGTCCATGGGCCGGCTGCCGTCCTCGCCGAGGATCGGCAGTTTGCCGTATTCCGTGTCTTCCAGAAGAGACGTATTCGGCTCTGCCGCAAATCGCGGGTCCTGGCCAATTCTCTGGGCATTGATAAGGACGGGACCGTTTCCATCCCTTGCGCGCGGCGTGTATTTTGTCACGACCGAGCCGTCCGCCATCCGGTTCTGCTCAATGGTCGCGCCGGAATTCGGATTGGACCGGGGCATGCCGTTGGGGTTGGCATTTTCGGGAGAAACTGCATCATCGGCAGGTGTCTTGGGGGCGATCGCCGTGGAGGAGGGGGGCTCGCTCGAGGCGATGCGCTCAAGCTGAGGGTCGTTTCGCATCGCATAGATCGACAAGCCGACGACGGCAATCACGCCGATGCTTCCTAAAACGGCAACGGCCGACAGGCGACGCGCCGTTCGTCGCTTCGGCGGCCGGTTTTGACCGAGCGGTGCATGGAGATCGCTGCCCAAGGGATATGCCCGCGTCTGCGCTGCCGAAATGAATGCGGTCAGGCGGCTGTGATGAAACAGCCGCCTGACCGGTTTGCCTGATTAGTTCTTGACGGCGGCCGCAGCCTTGTCGGGGCTTGCCGGGAAGGACGGGTCTGTCTTTGTCCCATGCAGCAGGTCCATGGCATAGTTCAGCTGCAGGTCGTCCTTGGTTTCCGGCGGCACATAGGCAGCCGAACCGGAACCTTCGTCTGTTTCGGCCGCGCCCTGGATATGGCCCTTGAGGCTCGACTCGCCCTCGGCGCGGACCTTGCCCTGCAGTTCCGGCGGCAGCGGCTGTTCGACCTTGATGTCAGGCGTGATGCCCGTTCCCTGGATCGACTTGCCCGATGGCGTGTAATAGAGCGCCGTTGTCAGACGCAGCGCACCGGATTCGCCGAGCGGAATGATCGTCTGGACGGAGCCCTTGCCGAACGAGCGGGTCCCGACAACAGTCGCGCGCTTAAGGTCCTGAAGGGCACCGGCGACGATTTCAGACGCTGAAGCCGAGCCGCCGTTGACGAGCACAACCACCGGCTTGCCATCGGTCAGGTCGCCAGGGCCGGCATTGAAGCGGCGTGTCTCATCCGCATTGCGGCCGCGGGTGGAAACCACTTCGCCGCGTTCCAGGAAGGCGTCGGAGACGTTGATCGCCTGATCCAGCAGACCGCCCGGGTTGAGGCGCAGGTCAAGCACGAAGCCCTTCAGCTTGTCCGCAGGCACGTCGGCCTTGATCTTCTTGATCGCCTTTTCGAGATCGTCATAGGTCTTCTCGGTAAAGGAGATGACGCGCACATATCCGATGTCGCCGCCTTCGACGCGGGATTTCACGGCGCGCACGGCAATGATGTCGCGCATGACGGTGATGTCGAGTGGCTTGTCGGCACCCTGTCGGATGACCGTCAGCTTGATCGGCGTATTGACGGCGCCGCGCATCTTTTCGACGGCGTCCTCAAGTTTCAGGCCGCGAACAGCCTGGCCATCGATTTCAGTAATGAAGTCGCCGGCAAGAATGCCAGCCTTGGATGCCGGCGTGTCGTCGATCGGAGTGATGACCTTGACGAGCTCGTTCTCCATCGTCACTTCGATGCCAAGACCGCCGAATTCACCGCGCGTCTGGGTGCGCATGTCTTCGGCATCTTTGGAATTCATGAAGCTCGAATGCGGATCCAGCGAGCTCAGCATGCCATTGATGGCATTTTCGACCAGCTTGTTTTCATCCGGTGGCGTCACATACTGGGCGCGAACCCGCTCGAACACGTCGCCGAAGATCGACAGTTCCTTATAGGTGGAAGCCCCGGCGGCCTGAGCCGGGACACCGGCCGAATAAATGACGCTCATCGCGGTCGCACCCAACAGTGCTCCGACGATGACAAGAGAAGCCCTACGAATCATTTCGCGCCCTTCCAGTTTCTTTGCTGGCCCACCACGGTTTAGAATCAACCGGAGTGCCGTCTTTTCGGAATTCAATGTAAAGCGTCGGGCGATCCGTTTCCAGCGCCAACGCGGTCGCACTTGCTACTCTTTTCTCACCCATGGCAGCGATCGGTTCGCCAGCAAAGACAAACTTGCCCTGCCGCGCGTTGACCATGTCCATTCCTGCCAGAACAACATGATAGCCGTCGCCGGCGTTCAGGATGATCATCTGGCCATAGCTCCGGAATGCACCGGCAAACACGACCAGCCCATCGGCCGGTGCCGTCACCACTGCGCCGGGGTTGGAGGCCACGGTCATACCGCGTGCCGGGTGTCCCGTTCCGTCTGCATCGCCGAACGCACGCAATATTTCGCCGGCAACTGGAAGCTCCAGTTTTTGCCTGAGGCTTGAAAACGCGTATGCGGGCGCAATGCGGTTTTTGTCGGGCACGCCGCTTTCGGCCAATTGCCGGGCTTTCTCGCGTTCCTCTTCGGACATCTGCCGCCGACGCTCTTCCTCGGCACGGGCCAGATCCATGCCTTCGCGCACGGATGCGATCTGTCCCTCAAGCCCCTGAATAAGATCCTGAAGCGAGGTGGCGCGGCCGACAAGTTCTTGAGAACGCGCGCGTTCTGCGGCGAGCTGTCTTTCGTTCTCGGCGTTCAGCTTGGCGTTTTCAGCCAGCAGCAGGTTCATCCGCCGTTCTTCCTCGACGCCTGCCGTGATGGTTTGCGAAACGGTTTCCTTTTCCTTGGCCGCCTCTGCCTGAAGGCTCGCGAGATTTTGAAGATCCGTGACCAGCCTTTCGGCCTCCGCCCGCATGCCGGGCACGACGGCGCCGAGCAGGATGGCGCTTCTGACGGAACCCAGCGCATCATCGGGCGACACCAGCAGCGCCGGCGGCGGGCTACGGCCCATGCGTTCCAGAGCACCCAGCACCTCGGCGAGGATCGAGCGACGCCCCCTCAGGGCCACGCGGATCTTGTCTTCCTGCACTTTCAGCGAAGCGAGCTTGTCTTCGCTCACCTGGATCTTCGACTGCAGATCCTTGCGCCGCGCGGCTGAATCGATCAGCGCCTGGCGCATATCCGCAGACGTCTTCTTGATGCCGGAAATGCTGTGCTCGATCTGAGCGACCTTTTCCGACGAAAGGCTCATGCTTTTGGCCAGCACTTCCAGCTCGCCGCGGGTCTCATTGCGTCTCTTCTGAAGATCGGCGGTCGGATCCGCCAAGGCTTCGGTCGCGGGCGGGGAGGGTTGTGCCGCAGGCGGTGCCGCTTCCTGTGCTAAGGCAATCCAGTGAAAGGGCGGCAGACGGAGAGGCGCGAAGGCAAGCGCCGATGCCATCGCTGGCAGCGCAAGGCCCAGGGCTATGGCTCTCCTGATCGTCATTGCGTTCTCGAATCTGCAGCGGACCTGCGAAGGCTAGGCTGATTCGCCGGGGCCAGCCATAAACAACATCGTGTTTCGCAACATCGGCGCGGAAGGTAAACGAAGTCTAAACGCGGTGGTAGGGATGGCCTGAAAGGATGGTGACGGCGCGATACAGCTGTTCGGCGATGAGAATGCGGACCAGCTGATGCGGCCATGTCATAGAGCCGAGATTGAGGACGACATCAGCGCGTGCCCGAAGATCCGGGTCCAGCCCGTCGGCGCCGCCGATCGCGAGCATCATGTCGCGCTTGCCGCCGTCCTTGTACTTGTCGATCAGACCGGCAAACGCCTCGCTATCGAGCGCCTTGCCGCGTTCATCGAGCAGAACGAGGATGGCACCATCGGGAAGGGCCTTTTCGAGTGCGGCGGCCTCCTCGCGCTTTCGCGTTTCGGCATTGGAGGCGCGGCTTTCCGGCACTTCGATCATCCTGGCAAGTTCGAGCCCGATCGCGGGCCCGGCCTTTGAGAAACGGTCGAGATAACGGGACGCAAGATCCTTCTCCGGTCCGGCTTTGAGCCGTCCCACGGCAAAAAGGCTGATGCGCATGTCCTGATCCGTTGTTTTCAGAGCTCTCGGCTGCCACTGCGCCGCCACGTCGTCAACGCGCCGCCGTCAGCATGCAATCGTCGCCCCTTGTCGGCTCAGGAACGCCCCGGCCTGTTAGTGAAGCACTGTGCCTTCCTCGACATCCGGAGCGGCCCACATCTTTTCGATGTTGTAGAACTCACGGATTTCGGGACGGAACACATGGATGATGATATCACCAGTGTCAATCAGCACCCAATCACCCGTCTCCATGCCTTCGACACGGGCCCCGCCGAGGCCCTCTGCTTTCAGGTCGGTGATGAGGTGATCGCAGATCGCCATGACATGCCGGCTCGATCGTCCGGAGACGACGACCATGTAGTCTCCGAGAGCGGATTTTCCGGCAATATTGATGGTGACGATATCTTCTGCTTTGGAGTCCTCGAGGCTCGTGAGGACCTGATCGAGGGCATGGGCGGCGGCATCATCGCCACGTTCCAGGCTCTGCGGAATGACGGAGGCCGTCCTTCCCTTGGCGTGTACTGTTGTCAGGGTCGTTCCTTTCGTCCGGTAACAGCAACATCCTCTTCGCGCGAATCCCGTCTGATGACCGGCCGCATAAGGAAGGTGGCATTGAATGCTTTATCTTTCAAGTGATCGGAATGTTCCAGTTTTAGGAATCGGAAGTCTTTCCCGATGCCCGGATTGCCGTTGAACTGAGGGCCGAACGCGGACCGTGGATGAAGGTCCAAGCGGGCGGACGGCGCTTCCACAGCGTACCGGCATCTGTCTCGTCGACACGGGCATGCTGGAATGTGCGGGCCATCTTTGATGACAGTAAGGAAAGGGTGGCACCCGGCCGGTCTATCACGGCGATCGGGAAGGTAGAGACGATCTCCTGCCACTTCTGCCAATGGTGGAAGGTCCTGAGGCTGTCTGCACCCATGATCCAGATGAAATGGATATGCGGATTGCGCGCCTTGACGAAGGAGAGCGTATCGGCGGTATAGGCGCCGCCGAGTGCTTTCTCGAATGCGGTGACCTTGATGCGCGGATCCTGGATCAGCCGCTCGCTCATGGCGATGCGGTCGGGGAGGGACGCGAGTTCCGACCGGCTTTTCAGCGGATTGCCAGGTGTCACCATCCACCACAGCTGATCGAGTCCGAGCCGGCGAAGGGCGATTTCGGCGACCAGAAGGTGACCTTCATGTGGAGGGTTGAACGAACCGCCAAAAAGGCCGACGGCCATGCCCCGTTCCACATGCGGCATGGCGAGATGGCGTCTTTCGATCCGTTCTATCGTCACGTCAGGGCCGGATCTGGCCGGTGCCGTGCACCTTGTATTTGAACGAGGTCAGCTGTTCGACGCCAACAGGGCCGCGCGCATGCATCTTGCCCGTGGAAATGCCGATCTCGCCGCCCATGCCGAATTCACCGCCATCGGCAAACTGGGTAGACGCGTTGTGGAGCAGGATCGCCGAATCGATCTCGTTGAAGAAGCGCGCGACCACGGCCGGATCTTGCGCAATCACCGCTTCGGTGTGGTTGGACGAATAGGTGTTGATGTGGCGGATCGCACCGGAAATGCCATCGACGATCGCCACCGAAATGACGGCATCGAGATATTCCGTGCGCCAGTCTTCCTCGTTCGCAGGCTTGAAGCCCGGGTGAACCTTGAGCACGGCCGCCGAAGCGCGGATTTCGCAACCGGCTTGCGTCAGCGCCTCCAGCACCGGCATCAGGTGGGTCCCGATGGCAGCGCTGTCGACCAGCAGTGTTTCGGCCGCACCGCAGACGCCGGTGCGGCGCATCTTGGCGTTGACGACGATCGCCTTTGCCATTTCCAGATCCGCGGAGGCATCGACATAGATGTGGCAAAGGCCTTCCAGATGCGCAAAGACCGGCACGCGGGCTTCGGACTGGACGCGGGCGACCAGGCTTTTTCCGCCGCGGGGAACGATGACGTCGATAGCGCCGGAGAGGCCCGACAGCATGGCGCCGACGGCCGCCCGATCGGTCGTCGGCACGAGCTGGATCGCATGTTCGGGTAGACCCGCCTGCTTGAGGCCCGCCACCAGGCAGTGATGGATTGCCTGCGATGAATGGATTGAATCCGAGCCGCCGCGCAGGATCACCGCATTGCCGGCCTTGAGGCAAAGCGCGCCGGCGTCGGCCGTCACGTTCGGCCGGCTCTCGTAGATGACGCCGATCACGCCGAGCGGCGTGCGGACACGTTCGATATGAAGCCCGTTCGGGCGATCCCAGGCGGCGATCACTTCACCGACCGGATCCTTGATCGCGGCGATTTCCCGAAGAGCCTCCGCCATGCCGGCGATCGACTTTTCGGTGAGCGTCAGACGATCGATGAAGGAGGGAAGGAGCCCCTTGCCCTCGATGTTGCGGAGATCTTCGGCATTGGCGCTCAGGATCTCGGCGCTGTTGGCGAGAACCAGATCGGCCATGGCATTGAGCGCATCATTCTTCTGCTCGGTCGATGCCGTCGCCAATGCGCCGGCCGCAGCCTTTGCGTTGACGCCGATCGCATCCATGATTGCGGCAACGTCGGTCATCTGGACCTTATCCAACATGGACGGCATCCTCCTTGCGGGTGGTCGTGCGCCTGATCGCGCCTGTCATGACAAGGTCGTCGCGATGAACCATGGCGGCACGGCCGGCATAGCCCAGAATGGCTTCGATTTCCGTCGATTTGCGGCCTGTGATCTGGCGCGCTTCGTCGGCATCGTAGCTGACAAGACCGCGGGCGATCTCGCGGCCTTCCGCGCCGATGATCGCGACCGTATCACCCCGGTGGAAATTGCCCTCGATGCGGCGCACGCCGGCTGGTAGCAGACTTTTGCCAGATCCCAGCGCGCGTTCGGCCCCTTCGTCGACGACGAGTTCGCCAGCCGCCTGCAACTGTCCGGCAATCCAGGTCTTTCTTGCCGTCACCGGTGTGCCAGATGGGGCAAACCAGGAGGATCGCGCGCCGTGTTCGATGGCGCGCAGCGGATGATCCGGCTTGCCCGATGCGATGATCATGGCGCAGCCCGCAGTCGTCGCGATCTTGCCGGCGTCGATCTTGGTGCGCATGCCGCCGCGCGACAATTCAGATGCCGCACCGCCGGCCATCGCCTCGATCTCGGGTGTGATGACATTGATGATATCCAGAAACTGCGCATCCGGATCGAGATGCGGCGGTGCCGTGTAAAGACCGTCGATATCCGACAGCAGAACCAGAAGGTCGGCGCCAGTCATGGTGGCGACGCGCGCGGCAAGCCGGTCGTTGTCGCCGTAGCGGATTTCGGATGTGGCGACGGTGTCGTTTTCGTTGATGATCGGGACCGCGCCGATCTTCAGAAGCTGATTGATCGTGGCGCGGGCGTTGAGATAGCGGCGACGCTCTTCCGTATCGCCCAGCGTCAGCAGGATCTGTCCGGCGACGATCCCGTCATGCGACAGGCTTTCCGACCAGGCGCGGGCCAGCGCGATCTGGCCGACGGCTGCCGCTGCCTGGCTTTCCTCGAGCTTGAGGGCGCCGTGGGCCAAGTCGAGCACGGTGCGGCCGAGCGCGATTGCGCCTGACGAGACCACCAGAACCTCGATACCCTTGGCCCGAAGCTCTGCGATATCGGCGCAGATCGCGCCGAGCCACTGAGATTTCAGGCCGGTCTTGCGATCGACCAGCAGGGCTGAACCGATCTTGATGACGATCCGGCGATGGCCGGCGAGCGGCTTGCAGCCGCCATCACCTTGCCCGGCTAAGGACTGCTTTTGACCGATCTCGTGGCCTGGCGTCATTCGTCGACGTCCTCATCGGACTCCTGAACAGGAACGGAGCGGTTCGGCAGGGCCGTGTCTTCGCCGACGCTTGCCGCGACGATGACATCGCGGAGCGCGCGCAGAACATCGGTCATGCCCGTGCCGGTGATGGCGGAGATCAGGAAAGGTTTTTGGCCGCAGGCTTTCTCAAGCTCCTTGGCCTTCTTCTTCAGTTCCTTCTCGTCGAGCACATCGATCTGCGACAGCGCAACGATTTCGCGCTTGTCGGTCAGACCGCCACCATAGGCCTGAAGCTCGGTCTTGACCGTCTTGTAGGCCTTGCCGACTTCTTCCTCGATGGAAGACACGAGGTGCAGCAGAACGCGGGTGCGTTCCACATGGCCAAGAAAGCGATCGCCGATGCCAACGCCTTCATGAGCGCCTTCGATCAGGCCCGGAATATCGGCGAGAACAAACTCGCGGCCGTCGATCGTGGCGACACCGAGGTTCGGGTGCAGCGTGGTGAAGGGATAGTTTGCGATCTTCGGGCGGGCGCGGGTAACCGAGGCCAGGAAGGTGGATTTTCCGGCATTCGGAAGGCCGACAAGTCCTGCATCGGCAATCAGCTTCAGCCGCAGCCAGATGGTGGCTTCCTCGCCCTCAAGGCCAGGGTTTGCCCAGTTCGGTGCCTGGTTGGTGGCGTTCTTGAAATGCGTGTTGCCGAAGCCGCCATTGCCGCCCTTGGCAAGCCTGAACCGCTGACCCTCCTTGGTCATGTCGATGATCAGCGTTTCGTTGTCTTCCTCGAAGATCTGCGTGCCGACCGGAACCTTGAGCGTGACACTGTCGCCATTGGCGCCGGTGCGGTTGCGGCCCATGCCGTGGATGCCGACCTTTGCCTTGTAATGCTGCTGGAAACGGAAATCGATCAGCGTGTTGAGGCCATTGACGGCTTCGACCCACACGTCGCCACCACGGCCGCCATCGCCACCATCAGGTCCACCGAATTCGACGAACTTTTCCCGTCGGAACGAAACTGCGCCCGCGCCGCCGTCACCGGAGCGGATATAGACTTTTGCTTCGTCGAGAAATTTCATCGGTCTGGTAGTCCTGTTCTTGGTCGCTCCCGCTCTCCGGCGGGACGTACTTAAGGTTTTCGATACCGTCCGACAGGCTTTAGGTCAAAGCCTATCGACAGAATGCGCTGAAAACGGCCCCGGCGGACAAGGCATCCGCCGGGGCCGATCGTGATCAAGGCATGATCAGGCGCGATCATGCCGGGGAGCGGGGGCCAGAAGCCGGAAATCCTCCGGGGCAAGCTCCGTCTCGATATGCGGCACCATGACATTGCGGGCGCGGTTGAACACATCGCTTGCGCCTGTGATGCGGAAGCCGAGCTTTGTCTGCACATTGAGCGAACCGAGATTGTCGGCAAACGCGCCCGAATGGACGACAGTGTCCGGCATGCGGCGGAAGAAGCGGTCGAGGACCCCCGACGCTGCCTCGCTCATATAGCCGCGATCCCAATAGAGGCGGTTCAGCCAGTAACCGAGATGCCAGCGGCCGTGCCTGAGTTCCAGGCCGACAACGCCGATATGCACATCGTCGCCGGTGGTGATCGCCAGCTGCCAGTTCGGCAGGATGCCCGAAGTTTGCGGCACCAGCCAGTCGAGCGCATCCTGACGGTCATAAGGCTGCGGAACACGCGACAGCATGCGGCTGACCTTGAAATCGGAAAGCGTTTCGGCAATCGCTGACGCATCCGACAGGCGGTGCGGGCGAAGCGTCAGGCGCTGCGTGACGATTTCAGGGCAGGGGCCAGGCTGAGTGCGGACCGCCTTCGTCTTTTCCAGTACGGCGGCGTTCATCTCAGTTCTCCCCAGCTTCTGAGCGACATCCATGTCTTGCGGTCCAGCCGGAACCATTCGACGGCAACCATTCCGCTCAAGGCCAGGCATTCGATCATGCCTGTGCCCTGGAACTGGAAGCCACATTTCTGGATCACCCGCTTCGACGCGATGTTGGTGACCCGGCAACGGGCATCGATGTGATCGATATGGCTGCGGGTGCGGAAGGCCATGTCGATCAGTGCATGCGCCGCTTCCGTGGCATAGCCCTTGTTCCAGTGGGGTTCGCCCAGCCAGTAGCCGATTTCGAGGGTTCGTTCGTCGATCTGGGGTTCGAGTGCGCAGCAGCCGAGAAACTGGCCGTTGTCAGCTCGGGTCACGGCATAAACGCATTTGCCAATCTCGCCCGCATTCGTGCGTCGCACGAAATCGGCCGCGTCTTTAGACGTGTAGGGATGCGGCATGCGCGACACCATGGTCGCAATGTTCGCATTGTTGGCGAGATGGGCAAGTGCGTCAATATCGTCTTCGTGCGGTGCGCGCAGAACAAGGCTCTGCGACAGTAAGACGGGGCAATCGCTTCTCAGCCGGTCCGGCCTGAGCCGTTCCTCTGGTCTGGTTTCCGGCGGCCGTAATTGGCCAGCCCTTACTAATTCGCCTTGCATGGTTCAGTCTCCTTTGAGGGATAAAAGAAAAAGGGAAGATGGGTAGCGCCCCATCTCCCCTTTTTTTTGACTGAACCTTCAAACGTTCAACCGGGTCGATGAGACGCCGGTTGCTTAACGCTTGCCGGCTTTATTCTGCGGCTTCGGCTTTCGGCATAACGGACACGTATACGCGGCCATTAGCGCGCGTACGGTAATTCACGTTGCCTGCCGTCAGTGCGAAGATCGTGTGGTCTGTGCCGATGCCGACATTGGCGCCCGGATGCCACTGCGTGCCGCGCTGACGCACGATAATGTTGCCCGGAATGACGACTTCGCCACCGAACTTCTTCACGCCAAGGCGCTTGGACTGAGAATCGCGACCGTTACGCGACGAGCCGCCAGCTTTTTTATGTGCCATTGGTGTTCTCCTTTAACTTTCGAAAACCTGGATTAGCCGAGGATGTCCGTGATGCGGACGACCGTGTGATGCTGGCGATGACCGCGAATACGCTTGGAATTCTGGCGGCGACGCTTCTTGAAGGACAGAACCTTCTTGCCACGGTTATGCTCTACAACTTCAGCCTTGACCGTCGCACCCGAAACGAAGGGAGCGCCGAACTTGGCATCGGCGCCGACGCCGATAACCAGGATTTCGTTGAATTCTACGATTGCGCCAGCGTCTGCTTCCAGCTTTTCGATGGTGAGCACGTCGTTGGCGGCCACGCGGTACTGTTTACCGCCGGTCTTGATGACTGCGAACATTGGTTATCCTTTCATGTTCGTTCCGGCTCTATCCCCAAAAGGACGGCCGTCTTTTTCTCAGTCGGGCTTTAGCAGGGTTGCGAAAGAAGGATCTTCCAGAACGCATCTGCCGGTGATTTTCTGCGCGCCTTGGCGCGCAACGTCTGATCTGGACATTTTTCCACACTTCGACGCGTCCGGCCTTACGCGAGGCCCTAAAAACTGTCAAGGCGAAAGGATATGAAGACTTGCATTTCACCCCTTGCCAGCCCGATTTTTCGCCGCTATGAGACAGCCGCGCATCAAATGCGCCGACCAGCAAAGCGGAGAGGTGGCTGAGTGGTCGAAAGCACCGCACTCGAAATGCGGCATACGGGCAACCGTATCGTGGGTTCGAATCCCACCCTCTCCGCCATGGCCATTTTTAAGCTTTTGTTTTTACGAAATTTTTGCCGGCGCGAAAGTGGTCAGCCCACAACTCAACCCACATTTAGGCGTTGATGCTTTTAACGCTGCCCGGCCGTGACTGCGTCATGCACGATTTTCATGACTCGTCACGCACCACGCTTTTAGGTAGCAAGGCGTGTTCGCCGAGGGATTTAATCAAGATCGTCTGGATTTTTAGTCGTAGATCTGGGTCCTGGACCGCCAGGAACGAACCGCACGACCAGTGGTGCCTTAAATCAAAACCTCGTTTGATGATCCTTGACCCGAATGCGAACGTTCTTGCTCGACTTGCCCACGTAAACGGGCTGCTCGGTGATGTTCTAGAAGACATACACTCCGCTTGCATGTGGGACTGTTTCCAGATCGGTAGGGATGAAATCAACCCATTCGAAACCCGGTAGCGGCGTGGCGCTTTGTTAGGCGGCATAAATTTTTTGACAGATGTTTCTCGACAGTCACCATGCACGTTGAGAACGAGCAGCCAGCCCTAAGCTCCGGATTCGGTGCTATGCGGAGGGCGAGCGCGAAGCGTCTCATAGAGCTGCCCAGGACCTAACAGAACGTCCCTAAGGCCGTCTTGGACACGCTTCGATCCCAGCGCCTGCTGGCTCATGAGCTGGTGGGCATCCATTGCGTCGATCACAGCGTCCATTATGGCCCTGGCGAGGTCAGGGGAGCTTGAGAACTGCTGCTTGGTGTTGTTCGCGGCTTGCTGCGCCAGGGTGTCGGACTGCAGCAGCTTTCCCTTAAGGACGTTGTTCACATAGATGAGCTGGTCGCTATCAGAGACTTGACCCTGGAACAAATCGTTAACCTTCGCGATGATCTCGGCCAGCAGCGCCCGCTCCTTCTCCTGCACGCTACCCGAGCCGACCTCATAAATGGCCTGAAGCTTCTCTCCCATGCCGCCTAGGACAAGCGGGGTCTTACCCATGCTGGAGAGCTTATGATGGGTCAGCACGATCTTGGACGTGTCCACCGTCTCCCGCTGCCGACCGAACTCCAGCAGGGGAATGAGGCGGCGGAAGAAGATCGAACGCGCTTCGATGTCTGTGTTGCCGTAATCGAAAATCTGGGACAGGAAGGTGTAGAGCCGGACATAGGCGCCCATGTCGTTGCGGAACAGCAGGAGTGCGTCGAGTTCGTCCTGAGCGTCCTTGGCTGCCTTCTTGTCTTCGCGTCCCTTAGCATCCGCATGGCGCTTCTGGGCATCCCGATAGCTTCGCAGCAGGCGGTCTGCCACGGGCATGATGGCAGCCACCAGCTCGCTCTGCTTCGCGTTCGGGTTGAGTTCGGCGGTCACTACGCGGTTGACCTCATGGTCATCGTAGTAGCCCAGGGCGTCGAGCTTGGACCTGAGGTTGAAGACGAGATGCGGATCGGTGACATTCTCCAGCTCAGCGGTCTCATGATAGGTCTTGAAGGCCGCGAGGATGTCTTCGCCGCTATTGACGAAGTCGAGCACGAAGGTGGTGTCCTTGCCGGGGTGCGCCCGGTTGAGCCGCGAAAGCGTCTGGACGGCCTGGATACCCGCGAGACGCTTGTCCACGTACATGCCGCAAAGCAACGGCTGGTCGAAGCCGGTCTGGAACTTATTGGCCACCAGCAGGATGTGGTAGTCGGGCAGCTTGAAGGCCTCGCGGATGTCCCGCCCCTTCAGGTCCGGGTTCAGCTCCTTGCTGGCCTCCGAGAATGGCTCCTCTCCGCTCTCGGGGTCGGTAACGTCGCCTGAGAAGGCCACCAGCGTCCCAAGCTTGTAGCCCTGCTCGTTGATGTACTTCTGGATGGCCAGTTGCCAACGGACGGCCTCGACACGGCTGCCGACCACAACCATAGCCTTGGCCCTACCGTCGAGCAGCGGCTGGACGTTGGCGCGGTAGTGCTCAACGACGATTTGGACCTTCTGGGAAATGTTGTAGGGATGCAGCCGGACCCAGCGCATCAGCGTCTTGACCGCCTCGGAACGCTCGACCTCAGTGTCGTCCAGCTCCACGCCATCATTGGCCAGCTTGAAGGCCAGGCCGTAGGGCGTGTAGTTCTGCAGCACGTCGAGGATGAAGCTCTCCTCGATGGCCTGCCGCATGGAATAGACGTGGAAGGCCGTTGGGAGGTTCGTGGCGCTGGCGGGCTGGCTTCGGTCAGGTCGCCGCCCGAACAGCTCCAGGGTCTTGCCCTTGGGCGTTGCTGTGAAGGCGACGTAGGTCACCCCGGTGTCGGCAGCACGAGCTGCCATCTGGGCCGCCATGATGTCCTCGGCGCCCACCTCACCCCCATCGCCCAAGGTCGCCATTTCCTCTGGTGACAGAACGGCCTTGAGCTGGGCAGCGGTCGCGCCGGTCTGGCTGGAATGCGCCTCGTCCGCAATGACCGCGAACCGCTTGCCCTGGGTTGCGGTGAGCTCTTGGACCTCCTTCAGGGCGAAGGGAAAGGTCTGGATGGTGCAGACCACGATCTTCTTGCCATCAGCCAGCGCCTGGGCAAGTTGCCCGCTCTTGGCGCCTGCGTCGCTCTTAATGGTGGCCACCACCCCGGCGTTACGCTCGAAGCTAAAGATGGCCTCTTGGAGTTGGCTGTCGATGACGTTGCGGTCGGACACGACAAGCACGCTGTCGAAGACCTTGCGGTCCTGGTCGTCATGCAGATCAGCGAGGAAGTGGGCAGACCAGGCGATGGAATTGGTCTTGCCGGAGCCTGCCGAGTGCTGGATGAGATACTTGCCCCCAGCGCCTTCGGCAAGCACGGCTGCCCGGAGCTTGCGGGTCGCATCGAGCTGGTGGTAGCGCGGGAAGATGTAGCCGCTCAGGGCCTTCTTGGCATCGCGGACGCCAACGGTGTAGCGCCCCAGGATTTCAAGCCAGCTATCGCGCTGCCACACCTCTTCCCAGAGATAGGACGTCGGGTGCCCACTAGGGTTCGGTGGGTTACCCTTGCCCCCGTCATTGCCCTTGTTGAAGGGCAGAAAGGTGGTTAGCGGACCAATGAGCTTGGTCGCCATCATCACCTCGGCATTGCTTGCGGCGAAGTGCACCAGCGCGCCACCAGGGAAGGCCAGCAGCGGCTCTGGCGATTGCCCCTTGGGGGTGGGGTTCCGGTCATGCCTGTACTGGTCCACAGCGTCCTGAACGGACTGGGTGAAGTCGGTCTTGAGCTCGACAGTGGCCATCGGCAGACCATTGAGGAACAAGACGAGGTCGATGCTGTTCTCGTTGGCCAGCGAGTAGCGCACCTGGCGCACCACGCGGAGCCGATTGGCAGCGTAGCGGGCGAGGATGTCGCCATTCATCCCCAGCGCAGGCTTGAACTGGGCCAGGCTGAGGGGTGCCCGCAGGCCGAGCAGTTCTACACCATAGCGCAGCACATCCAGCGTCCCGCGCTCATCGAGCTGCTTGCGCACCCTGTCCAGCAGCATCACCTCGGCAGCGGTGCCATGGTTCTTGGCGAGCGTTGCCCAGGCTTGCGGCTGGGTGGCCTGGACCCAGGCAATGAGATCGGCGGGGAACAGGGCGCGGGCGCGGTCGTAGCCAGCGGCATCGCCATGGGCATGGAGCCAGCCATGGGCTGCCAGATGGTCGCAGACCTCGGTCTCGAAGCTGACTTCCTTGTGCAGGCTCATGATGACGCCCCCAGCTGTTCGGCTTCCCAGGCCTTATAGGTCTGCCCGCTGCCAACTACATGCCACTCGATGGTGCCGTTGGCTGGTCTACCGTTGACCACCGCCGCTGCCGCGCTGGTGCTCTTGAAGGCATAGGACTGGCTGAACACCGCGTGACCGTCCTGCGGTACCAATACGCCCATCCGCAGCAACTCAGCATGTAATTGCGCATACCCGCTGTCCTCGCTGCCTTGCCCTGACCACTGCGCTCGCGCCAGCGACCCGACATCTACGATAAAGTCCCCGTCCACCAAGCGCGCCTTCGCCTCAAGGCCATGACGCCTGTTGACCAGCTCGAAAACTGGCGAAGCGACCACGACTGGTGCTGCCGTTGCCACGTCCGGACGCGTGCTAGCTAGGAACATGTCAATGCGCAGCGCAGGCAAGACCATGAAGAGGTAATCGAGGAACGTCTCCATGTTCGACTGTGCGGCCTCGGATAGCGTGGGGCGCCCAGGCGCGGTGGCATTGTCCAACACCACGCGACCGACCGATCTCGCGACCTCGATCAACCGGGCTTCCAGGTATTGGACATGAGCCTTGTGCAGGTTGTTCGCAGCGGAAGTGACCAGTACGACGGTGGTCCACCAGTCCTTGTTGATGTCGTGGTTCTTGATGCGGTGGCTGATGTCGTCGCCTTCACCCAGGTAGGCCACCGGCTGGCCATCGCGCTCCCCCATCAACAGATAGACCCCGGTATGGCGGGCTTCTTTCCTGGTCAAAGCAGCGCTGATCTGCGTGCGAGGTGCCATGAGAATGTGGCCAGTCCAGTTGAAGACCTCCGCGGTCAACATGCCGTCCGGGCGCCCATCGATGAAGTATAGCTCCAGAGAGCGCCCCTCCGGCCTACCTGTCATTCTGCGTCCTCCTGGTTCGTCACCACTGCGCGAACGTCGATCTTGCAGGTGATGGCAGCGGCGATCAGAGCCGAGCGGCGCTCCTGAAGGAGATCAACGAGAACGCTACTTTCTGACATTAGCGCCTCTGCCTGCGCGTCCGCTGCGGCCATCACACGGGTGATATCGTTCTGCTCCTCCGGCGGCGGAAGGGCCACGGACATATCCTTGAACTCGTCCCAGTAAAGGCGAAGACGGAAGTCCGTAATCCCGCGTGACCGCCGTCGCATTTCTTCGACTGCCCTCGGTGTCCTGAGGAGCGCTTCGATGTAGATGGTGGAAAGTACCGTTTTGGGCCGGGCAACAACGTAGGCGGGGCTGACCATCCCGACTGCCTGGACTGAACCGAAACCGCCCTGCCAGGCTCGCATCATGTTGTAGACGAGGTCGCTAGGCTGGACCCGCTTGTACTTGGACCTATCGTCACTACGGCTGACCTTTCGATCAAGTTCTTCGTCATTGAGTTCTGTGTCGGACACGCCATGGTGGATGGACACACTGAAGATTGGCATGTCCCCATCTCCAGGCTCTGCGATCTCGCTGAATATGGCGCCAAGCCTGCGCACCTGCCAATGCTCCGGCACGTCCCCAAGCCACTCCACACCCGATGGCTTCATCCTGGCATGCGGGTCGAGGCCCTTGGTGACCGCGCGGGAGATGAGGGCCTGGCGCTGCTCCTTGAGCAGCTCGATCAGCCGCCGTTGCTCCTCCACCAGCGCGTCGATCTTGCGCGTCTCGCGGTCGAGGAATGCGGCTATGGCCCTAGCCTCACGTTCCGGAGGAACCGGTAGGGCAGTCTTCCCGAGACGTTCCGAGTTAAGTATTCGCAGCACGTTTCCTGTGGAAGCGACCTCCAGCTCAGTCCTTGCCGCGCTCAAAGCAAAGAACATGAACCTCTGGTTCCTGTAAAAGCTGGCGGCCGTGATCTGCTGGTTCGTGGCCACCTGCTCGGCCACAAAACCGATTTTGCCAATCGAACCGATACAACACACTAGTGACGAGCCAGCAGGGACTGGACGCACCAACGACCATCCGAGCGCAGACAAAGACCTTGATGCTGTTGTCGGCGCGCCTTTTTCGTCAAGGTCTTCTGGTCGGACCCAGGGATATCCCTCAGCGTCGTCAGCGTAGTTCTCTGGGCTGTCGGTGGGCGGAGTGATGCCCGTCGTTAGCCTTGCCAGGTGCTTTAGTGGCCTGCAGACCCAGTCAGCCGGAAGGTCGCCGATCCAGTCGACACCTGTCATTCGGACTTCGCGGTCGGGTGGGCTCACGAGAGCTCACCGATCATCGTCAAGATGCGCCTGGTGACCGCCTTCAAGTCGGAGTCGATCTCCTCCAGAGCGCGTGGCGGCTCAAACACATAAAAGTGCCGGTTGAATGGGATTTCGTAGCCCACCTTGGTCTTCTGGTGATCAATCCAGGCATCGGGCGCATGGGGCAGCACCTCGCGGGCAAAATAGGCGTGCACCTCTTCACCAAGCGGCACGTTCTCAGTGTCTCTGAGGGAACTGTCGGCCTGGGGCTTGCCCTTGGCCTTGCCGCGTTCACCCAGGACGAGCTTGCCGTTCTCGTCCCGCAGGGGACGTTCAACGGTGATGGTACGGTAGCCGAAGGCCTCGTTGGGGAAGATGCGCGAAAGCGGCGCCTGCTTGACCTTGCCACCCTCGGGTGCTGCTGGGGGCTGTTCACCGGCGCGAACGACAACCAGATCAACCTCTTTGCCAGCACCATCTAGCACGGTGGCGAGTTGGGCCTCGGCAAAGTCCCCGAATAGCCGTGTCACCGTCTGGATGTCGGCCTGCCCCATCTCCTTGCGCTTGGAACCCAGGCTTTTGCGCATCTTCTGCCAGAAGCCGGACGCATCGATGAGCTGGACCTTGCCCTTTCGATGGGCTGGCTTGCGGTTGGTCAGGACCCAGACATAGGTGGAGATGCCGGTGTTGTAGAACATATCTGTAGGCAGGGCGATGATCGCCTCCACCAGGTCGTTTTCCAGCACGTAGCGCCTGATCTCGCTCTCACCACTGCCTGCCCCGCCTGTGAACAGCGGCGAGCCGTTGAGCACGATGCCGAAGCGGCTGCCGCCATCCTTGGCAGGGCGCATCTTAGAGATGAGGTGCATGAGGAACAGCAGCGAGCCATCCGACACCCTGGGCAGCCCTGGGCCGAACCGACCGTTGTAGCCCTGCTGCTCAGCTTCCCGCCGGACTTCCTTCTCGACCTTTTTCCACTCCACCCCGAAGGGCGGGTTGGAAAGCATGTAGTCGAACTTCTCGTCCGCATGTCCATCCGCCGACAGGGTGTTGCCTGGGACGATCTTGGACACATCCTGACCCTTGATCAGCATGTCCGCCTTGCAGATGGCGTAGCTCTCGTCGTTCAGTTCCTGTCCGTGCATGACCAGCCGGGCTTGGTCATTGTGCTCGATGAGATACTCGCCAGCCACCGAAAGCATGCCGCCCGTGCCTGCAGTGGGGTCATAGATGGAACGCACCACGCCGGGCTTGGTCAGCACGTCGTCGTCTTCCACGAACAGCAGGTTGACCATGAGGCTGATCACCTCACGCGGGGTGAAGTGCTCCCCTGCGGTCTCGTTGCTCAGTTCGGCGAACTTACGGATGAGCTCCTCGAAGATCAGCCCCATCTGGTGGTTGTCCACCTTGTTGGGGTGGAGATCAACGCGAGCGAACTTCTCGGTCACCTGGTAGAGCAGCCCAGCCTTGGCCAAACGGTCCACCTGAGCGGCGAACTCGAACCGCTCGAAGATGTCCCGCACCTCCAGGGAGAAGGCCTGGATGTAGGTGTAGAGGTTCTGGGCAATGTTGTCCTGGTCACCGATCAACGTGGGCAGGTCGAGCTTGGCGGTGTTGTAGAAGGTCTGTCCGGCCTTGCGCAGGAGGAACGGCTCGACGTTGATGCCCTTGCCGTCCCGGGCCGCGAACTCGTCCAGCACGGCCTGCTTGGTCGGCTCCAGCACGCAATCGAGGCGCCGCAGCACGGTGAAGGGCAGGATGATCTTGCCGTAGTCCGCCTGCTTGAAGTCGCCTCGCAGCAGGTCCGCAACTGACCAGATGAGCGATGATAGTGCCTGCTGGTTCACCCGCAGTGTCCCCCCTTAAGTCTTTGGCGGACTTGAGCCTATCGCGGTATGGTTGGCAAGCGCTATTGCCGGACTGTCTGGCAGAAAATGCGAGGCGGAAACATCATAGGCAAAAATGAACGGTTAGCCGATGATCAGCAGTGCGAGATGTCGGTCGATGGCGCGCAGGAGCTAGTCGGCAGGGACATGATCATCAAGGCAGAGGTCGTAAAAAAAGCTGCACCGGAGCTGCCTGACATATCGTCGTGAATCATGGCGTCTGAGGGCCGACAACGCCAAGTTGCCCAACGGCATCGGCGGACAGCCGCCATTCACGGGACCACTGGTGGTGGTATGTCGACAGCGCTTAATCAGCCCTTTGCCTCTCTAATCTTCCTTGCCAGCCTTGAGAGCGTCGATGTTGAGACACCGGTAGCGGCGACGATACTACTCCACGTCTGGCCTTGCTCAAGCATGCTTATAAGGGCAGCGTTCCTTTCTTTGTTCTCAGGGCGGCCCCGGTACGTTCCCGCAGCCTTGGCTTTCTCAATCCCTTGTGACTGTCGTCTGCGTCGGTCCTCGTAGTCCTTGCGAGCAATGGCGGCCAGCATGTCGAGCATCATGCCGTTAATGGCGTCTAGCATGCGGGTCGAAAATTCATCTCCGCTTGTCTGGATCAACTGATGGGATGTCGGAAGATCGAGTGCAACCACTCGAACGCGCTTTGCACCTATCGAAGCCTTAAGCTTTTCCCAGTCGGTTGCATTGAGTCGGCTGAGGCGATCAACCTGCTCGACCAGCAGTACGTCTCCGGGGTGGCAATCATCGAGCAGGCGAAAGAGCTCAGGGCGCTGCAGAGACGCGCCACTTTCGTTTTCAATGTAAGATGCAGCAATCCGCAAATCGCGCTCGCCAACAAACCGGCCTAGGTCCGCCCTCGCTCGGCCTGCGTCTTGCTGCTTAGTGGAAGCGCGCAAATAGGCGCGTACATACATTAGGTGGCCTCGCTTCGCTTTGGGTAGCTTCGACAATATGACTTCGATTTAAGTTGTCAATATGGATTATCGAAGTGCGACCTAATGCGCGCCTGAATGCTTCGCCTAAGGTGTACCTTATTAAAGTGCCCTGAAAAAATTTGTTTGCGGCTGATCGTGGTGGGACCGTCCGCGACCGACCCTCTTGCCCCCTAGCGTTCTGGCATGAGGTATAGGCACCTTGCCACGGAGAAAGCTGCTCCATTTTCGCTGACGGAATTGAGATCACTTTCTTCATAGGAAATTCGGTTAACTGAATGACTTGTGGATTAGCGGCTAAGATTGTTGAAAAGCAGATGATGAAGGGCTGCCACGTAAATAGAGGCGTACGAGAGGACTTGCGCTCGAATCTGTGCCCGGTACAGCCAATTCTTGGCCTCCATCCCTTCAACTATCTTGGATATGTGACGTGCAGGAATGAACTCGTCAGCAAGCCGCTGGGCAAGCTAGGCGTCGTCAATAAGTCGAAGAAATCTAGATGCCATGCTTCATCTGCTATGTGTGCTCTCACGTACGCGTCTATTTTTGACGATCATTTTCCTCGAAAGCCATTGCTGTTCCTCTGATCAATTCCATGCCGGCAACCGGTTGTTCCGGTGTACGAGCCTGCCTTTATAAGTCACTGGGAGTCACTATTGGCTGAAAGGGGATCTCCTCATCAAGGTCTCGTGAAAACTCTCTTTTCGTCCTGGTAGAGCCCGGGACTGGCTTCGGTCCATTCTGTGCAGGCTTTGCCTCGTCGACGAACGGTGACGTCAGGCCACTCGCTGTCGTAATTTTTGCCGCCGGATCATAAGTCGCCTCCTTGCGCCGAAGATCGGCAATGCATTTGTTGAGTGCAGTCTTTATCGCATAGGCCTCATAACGATCTGGCGTAGAGAGCGGCCATGCTGCTTGAGGACGATGCAGTGGTGGGGTGACCTCCCCGACGAACTTCGGAAGCCAGTTGAATCTGTGGATGAAACATAAATCCATGACTAGCGGCTCACGTCATCGTTGATAAGCTGGCTGGGTGCACTTGACGGTTATGCCCGGAGAAGTTCAGTCTTGCTTACATTCGGGAGGCGAGATTCAGTATGGCAGTCGGTGAAGGCATAATACTTGGAGTAATCAGCTCAATTGTTTACGACGGACTAAAACGACCGTTCAAGGGAATGGCTGATCTGCTAAGCCGCCGCCGGCAGATTACGCGTGCACTTCAAACTGGAGGAGGGGTCGAGCCCCCTGAGCCTAGAGATGATAACCAAGCTACTTCTGATCTTATTCGTATAATTGCAAATGAGTACGGTCAATATACAGAGAATGTGGCGCGCTTTCTTACCGAGGTCGAGCGCAGCGTTGTGCCTGATGCGTTAAAGCAATTTATACTTTGCGGTAAGGAGCCGGTCGACGCGTTCCCGGCCTTTGATCTTATATACAAGGCGCATGCGCCTCTTCATTTCGAGAGCCAAACTTTGTTTGATGCGCTCACCGCTGCGGTGAGAGCCCGCATTGAGCAGGCAATCGACGAAAAGATGCTTTTCGAGGCGATTAAAGCACAAAATGGGGATTTAGCGGCACGTATCGACGGACTAGCGGCGTCGCTTCGTAGCGCAGCTGCGATCAATGATCTTCTATCGTCCGAGGCCATAAGCGAAATTCGATTGAAGATTGCCCGTGGCGTCGAGCAATCTAATAGGCAGGTAAACGTAGAGACTACGCAGGGAACAAGAAAGGTTAACGTCAAGAAGTTAGTAATTCCTGCGAGGTTGAAGCCTCTAGGAAGTAAGGACAAGATTCCGGCTCCACATCGAGATAGCGTCGGTGAAAAGCAGACTACAGTCGGCTATCTGCCTTTCCGAAGATCGTTTGACCGCGCGGTTATCTTGGGTGATCCGGGCGGTGGGAAATCCACGCTTACGCAGCTTCTTTGTTACGATCTAGCCAATCAAATAGTTCTGCAGGCAGCGAATCCTCAAGCATCCGGCTTTGATTCGCGCGATCAAAAACTGCCGATTCGCGTTATACTCAGGGCGCTTGAGAAGAGGCAGCGACAGGATCCTTCCTATCAGATCTTTGATTATCTGGTCGACGAAATCCGCGTCTATTGTGACAATGATTCTCAACTGGCGACGGCCTTTCTCCGTCAAACGCTTACGCTCGGGCAAGTTGTCATCTTATTCGATGGTCTCGACGAAATACTAGACGTCGGATCCCGTCGCACAATGACAGTACTCATTGAGCAATTTTCGAATGCCTATGCTTCTTGCCCATCGCTGGTAACATCTCGGATCGTCGGCTACGCGGATGCTCCGTTGACCGAAGACTATCAAATATTCACACTTTCAAGATTTAATAAAGACGAAGTAAGGAAATTTTCTGAATTCCTAATAAGAGCCGTTACGGGGACGAAAGTGCAAGAGGCCAAGGTAAAGGCCGATTTGTTTATTTCGCAAACAGAGAACGCTGCCGGAGATCTTCGAGAGAATCCACTTTTGCTCGGATTAATGGTTTACATATTTAACGTAAGGGGCGACGTTCCTAATAATCGCCCTGAAATTTATAAAGAGTGTTCGCTTCTTATGTTCGAGAAGTGGGATCAGCGACGCGATATCCTTTTCGAGTTGCCTACCGACTTTGACATGCTTGACCTTTTCGGCTTCTTGGCATCCGAGATCTTTGGAGAAGCCGAAACAGAAGATGGAGTTTCTGAAGAGTGGCTTGTGCAGCGGTTACGTACGTTCTTTAATAGCTGGTACGAGGATAAGGCGCGGTCGGTGGCGGCGGCACGCATCCTTGTAGACTTCATCACTGGGCGCGCCTGGGTTATGTGCGAGGTCGGTCCCGGTGTCTTCAAGTTCACCCACAGAACTTTCCTAGAATATTTCTTTGCGCGCCGATTAGAAGAAGAGGCCGGTAGCGTTACGGCGCTCATTCAAAACCATTTGCTCGCGAAGATCTCTCAGGCTCAGTGGGACGTTGTAAGTCACCTCGCCCTACAAATTGCGACGTTTCGAAGTGGACCAAAATCCATTCAAGCTATTGATGCGCTCTCTCGGTCCGCGGGGGAAATGAAATTGGCCCCCAATGAGGAGGTCAATTTCCTCAACTTTTGGGCCAAATCCCTCGAATATCTTACTATGCCTGAGGCAAGATTAAGGGAGGCGATAGAACACATTTTCCATCGTATAGTTCATTTGGGTGCGGTATATAGCCTTGATGCTGCTGACATTCTTCATGAGTTGATCGAGGCATGTGAGCGTAGGCAGGAATATGTGCAGAAGCTGATAAATTCTGTGTCTATGCCAATACTATCCGGACCGGCGAATGCAGAGCGAGATTTCCTAAACTACCTCCTTGGAATACGATTTTCTGGATATAGAACGAGGCGCGGGTCTAGTTATGTATTTCAGCACATTTGGCGTACTCTCGAGCAGAGTAGATCGTCAGTACGGAGCGATCAATGGAGCAGAGCTTGCGAAGACATTCACGAAGCAAGAATCTATATTTATGTTTACCGCGAAAAAATCGTAGAGCTTTATCGTCTTTACGGTGTTCAACTCATCTTTACGCCTTACTCCGCGCTGATTCCTGTTGAGATATACCGACTCCCATTTTATCTTTTATCCGAAGGGCTGCGAGTGGCTAGTGGCCGGGTAGGGCCACGTTTTTCTGATCTCCAGCTAAGCCGAGGTGACGCGGATGCGATTATCACGCTACTCTCTGACGACTTGCTGCAGATGCAGGGAGACGGGACAGTGGACACCGCGATATTTTCGGGCAATGAAGAAATGAGGCGAGTTTTTGCGTCTGAGATGATGCGCTATCTTGAGCACGTCCTGAGACGTTCACGCTTGCGACAGGCTGAGACTGTTTCCCGTTGTTTCTACATATTTATGCTGATGTTCTGGCAGGAGAACAAAGGAGATTGGCATGATAGGGACGGGGCACGGCGCGGCTCAAGTGTTTCTCAACGACTCGCGGACATGATTTCCATGGTAAGAGATGATAAGTTCTTAGAAGCCGCGCGCGGGATTTTAGGCATTGCTGAATCTCGCGCCTGATCGGTATCTTTATCACTCGAATGAAGATGCTTTTTGGTCAATGTTGCTCAGGTTTGTCTAAGGATGCGGTAAATTTGCATCCTTACACATCTGACTGTCTTTGCTATTCCCGATACAGTTGATCCTGCTGCGTGGATTAATCAAACCGAATCGTAGTCGAGTTGCTTTTTCCCGCCGACGTATGCTCCACGAAGCTTGGCAGCGACTATCCCGTCGCGTTGCCGTCCTTTGATGAATCGTTGCTCCATCTGCGCGACCATTCCCCGCGTGCTGTGAGTGACTGAGCTTCGTTCAAAATCGTTGCCGCTTACGCGCTGAACCAACCACTCCCCGAAAGCTGGTGAACACTGCAGCTCCTCAACTAGTAGAAGATCTATATCGCGGTTGGTCGCGTGGGTGAGCGTCAAGATGGTGTCGTCCGCCATACCTTAGTGCATTCGTCATTGGCACCGAGGCTTCGGTGCCGCCGATGCGGAAATAGGGTTGGCGACAAGTTGATTTTGGGGAAGATGCCGAGAAATTGAGGGCAGCTTCAAAACGGTAATGCAATTACAAGAAGCTGAACAGCCAACTAGCACCAGCAATCACACTGGAGATCGCAGTAACGACCGCCGTGACAGATACGATGAGCGTGATGATCGTGCTGTTCTCGATCCTTTTCGCAAGTTCCGTAGTTTTCTTGATTGCTAATAGAATTCTTGAGAGCCGTCCTGTCACACGAACGATTTCATCGTGGCCGTAGCCGTCTCTCCTGCTGACTTCGACGAGCTGTCCGCTGTAGTCTGTGAGGACAGCTATGTCCTCACGCATCTGCTCTTGTAGCGCACCTTCGGTGATGGCTTCGATAACAGGTGCGGCGTCCTGAATCGTCTGAATGACTTCAGGAGAAAGCTCAGGAACGTTCGTAGCCTGCAGAATTCGCCTGTTCTCAGCGATATCTGGATCCGTTCCTCGTATTCCTCGTGCGGCGTCTCGTAGGGCATCCAGAAGATTATGGATTTCGCCAGAACGTGGAAGCTCCTCGGTGCCGATTTTCGTCAGAATGCTATTGTGGACGGACGTAGCGTCCATCTCGATCATCTGAGGGTCATTCGCATACTTTGACAGCATACGACGAAGCTTTCGGACCTCGAGATCTTCTTCCCGCAGCCCATTTGAAGCTGACGCAAGGCAGTCTTCGAGAGCGTCCTCAACCTGACTCAGGGTAGATCGCAAGAAATTTGGCTTAACGGCGAGCTTTGCAACGATGTTGAAAGCGCCCGTTTCCTTATTCGAAACGATCCGTTCTGCGAGGGGAAGATGCCTGTCGAGCCGCTCTGCCAATCGGATGATGCGGTCATCAGACGGCTCCTCGCGATCCCGAGGTGACCATTCGTACGTGCCGTCTTCGTCCTCTATCGACTTAGCCACCACTTCGATGGCTTCGAAGCTATAGGTTCTGTCGAATTCCTCTTGTAGGGCTTCCAGGGGAGTGTAAGGGCCGCCGTTGATCCATTGGTACCCGCCGTCGCCAGACGAGTAAGGCAGGGAGTTTGCAGGATCCTCGTAGTTTTCAAAGAACCATTGGCGCATCTCATCGGCATCACCATTGGTGATAGATGCAGGCAGGGGGGCGACGACGTCATCCTCATCGGGCTCTTCTGGATCGACGTCAGGCGCGGAATAATCGATCTGGAAGTCGAAATCAGTCTCCAGTTCATGTCCGTTTACATCTGCTTCAGGTGTGCCTGAGATTGCGCCCTCTGGATACTCGGTAACCGACCATTCCAGTTCTCCCAGCACCGGATGATAGACGCGGGCAGTCCAGAGAACCTCGGGGCCCATGTCACGCTCATGACGGGAGACATCTTCCCAATCGAGCTCGTTGCTGGAGATCTGATAGACTTCGCGGGTATCGCGATGGCGGATAACGGCCGTTCCTGATGTCTGAATCATAAGTCACCGAAATGAATGCAATATCGGTGCTCGTATAGCCGCAGTTGCATCCTGACGAAAGCTGGATTCGCCTCTCGTAGCTAGTCTCATCATTTATTTGGCGGTGATATCGTCTGCACAAGCTCTTCGTAGAAGATGTCCATCATTTGGACTGCCTCTCGCTCCGCAATTTTTGGATATTCCTCCCTTGCGGCGAACATGCGTTTGAGCGCCTCCTTGGGGTCATCAGTGGGCGTACCTGGCAGTCGTTGAGAGACGTTAAACATGACTTTCATTAGCTGCTTGGTCATTTCCTCCGAGTTGTCTTTGTCAGCACCGACCATCATGAACATCCGTGCCGAAAACGCGTTCGAACAGGACAATATCGAGAAGGTGAGTGCGACGATGCGCGAGCTTTGCCGAACGCCGGTCGTGCGTGCAGCCGCGATCATGCCCGACGCCTGTCCCGCCGGCCCGGTCGGCACGATACCGGTTGGCGGCGTGGTGGCGTCGGAAGCGATCCACCCTGGTATGCATTCGGCCGATATCTGCTGCTCGATGGCGATCTCGATCTTCCCGGGTATCGAGCCTAAGGCCTTGCTTGATGCCGTCCACGCGGTGACCCATTTCGGTCCGGGCGGACGTCCGCGTGGCGCCCAGATTAAGCCTTCCGAGGCGACATTGTCGGCGTTCCAGGCAAACCCTTTGCTGAGGGAGATCCTCAGTGTGGGCATCGATCAATTCGCCACGCAGGGCGACGGCAATCATTTCGCCTATGTCGGCCAGATGAAATCAACCGGCGAGACGGCGCTCGTTACGCATCACGGATCGCGCGCTCCCGGCGCACGACTGTATGATCGCGGCATGAAGATCGCCAACCGGTTCAGGGAAGTGCTTTCGCCCGAAACGCATCGGGAGAATGCCTGGATTCCGGCCGAGAGCGAAGAGGGGGAAATGTACTGGTCGGCATTGCAGACGATCCGCCAGTGGACGAAGGAAAACCACTACGCCATCCATGACATGACGGCAGAAAAGCTGGCGGCGAAGGTGAGCGACCGTTTTTGGAACGAGCATAACTTCGTATTCCGCAAGTCCGACGGTTTGTTCTACCATGGTAAGGGTGCCACGCCAGCTTTCGACAACTGGGCGGACGACGCGACCGATCTGACGATCATCCCGCTCAACATGGCCGAACCGATCCTGATCGTGCGCGGCTCGAATGCGCCCCATGGCCTCGGCTTTTCGCCGCATGGCGCCGGCCGCAATTTCTCGCGTACGGCGCATATACGTCGCCTCGGCGAGGAATTCGGCGCCGATAACCGGGGTCTCAGCCCGAATAACATCGCGGCTGTCATGGAGAGGGAGACGTCGGGCCTCGACGCCCGCTTCTTCTCCGGCACGCCCGATATTTCGGAGCTGGCGAGCGCCTACAAGAACGCCGCCAATGTCCGGTCGCAGATCGAACATTACGGCCTTGCCGAAATTGTCGACGAGGTCATCCCATACGGGAGCATCATGGCCGGCGACTGGCAGAAGGACGCGCCATGGCGCAAGAAGCGCCGATAGTTGGAAAGTGAGGGCGGGATTTTCCGGCGGCCGACCGGCACGGACCGGCGCGCTTGTCTCCATGGCTCCGTCACATCACTCGATATACTCGCAGCCGGCTTCCTTCAGTACCTTGTCAACCCAGTCGCGGTTGACTGTACCAGCTTCGGTCTCGGCCATCTGCTTGGTTTCGGCGTCGTGCTTCTTGATCGTGGCCGTCAAAATATCATGCGCATCGACCTTCGGCACGCTGACGACGCCGTCGAGATCGCCAAGGATTAGGTCGCCCGGTTCGATGACGGTGCCGTTGATCGCAATCGGAAGACCGATTTCTCCAGGGCCGGTGCGATAGGGGCCTCGATGGGTCACGCCGACGGCGAAAGTTGGAATGTTCCGTTCCAAAAAGGCTTCGGCGTCGCGGATGGCGCCGTTCAGCACGAAGCCGGCCACGCCGCGCCGGATGGCATGGGCAAGCATCAGCTCGCCCATCAACGAATTGGCCAAATCCGCGGCAGCATCAACGACGATTACGTCGCCTGGCTGAGCCATGTCGATTGCCTTGTGCAGCATCAGGTTGTCACCCGGCCGGGTCCGGACGGTCAGCGCCGGACCTACAAGGTTGCCCGACTTATGCATCGGCCGCATTCCTGTGCCGAGCGCACAGATGCGCGACATAGAATCGCTTACATTGGCAACGGGAAGGCTTCGGAAGGACTGGACAAGAGCCGGCTCGATGCGATTCCAGTTCAGTTTGATGCGAAATCCGTACGTCATGAATACCTCAGGCAGAGAGTTCGGTTGGACGTGCAATCGAGCGTTCGTCCGGCGCATTGCCGTCGAGAACGCTGATAATGTGATGCGCGGCGATGATTGCCATCGCATCGGCGGAGCCGTATGTGACACCGCCAATGTGTGGCGTTGCAATCAGCGTGTTGAAGGCCCAAAGCGAGTTGTCGGCCGCCGGCGGCTCGGTGGCGAAACTGTCGAGAGCTGCCCCTGCGACAGTCCCAGCGCCGAGAGCCTCTGCAAGTGCCGCTTCGTTGACAATACCGCCGCGTGCGGTGTTCACCAGAACCGCGGAATTCTTCATCATCGCGAGCCTCCTCGCGTCGATCAGATCGCGTGTTGCCGCGGTCAGCGGGCAGTGAATGCTGAGAATGTCGAGCGCCGGCAGCATGGCGTCGATATCGTCTGAAGTTGCGAAACCATCGGCTTCTGCTGCGTCCGGCGCGAAGGGGTCATAGACCACGACTTCCATGCCAAGAGATTCGGCCATGCGTGCCGTCTCGCGACCGATCCCGCCGTAACCGACAAGACCTATTGTGGCGCCTAGGAAATCCTTGCCGATAAATGTCGGCTTCGGCCATTCACCGCTTTTCACGGCGCGATCGAGCGGCAGTATTTCCTTGATCAGACTGAGCACCAGCGCGATCGTGTGCTCGGCGACGGCACGCGAATTCGAGCCCATCGCCCGAAGCACGGGGATGCCGAGCTTGGCGGCTGCGGCGATATCGACATTGTCGACACCGACGCCATGCTTGGCGATGACCTTGAGATTGGGAGAAGCGGAAATCACCGCTTCGTCGATGCGGCCTTGGCGCACCATCAGTCCGTCAATCTTGAGATCGGCGGCGCGCTTGGCCACCACATCGGACGGATCGTAGGGTGGCGAGAAGAACACGTCGATATCATGCGCATTCAACAGTCTGATCGCCTTTTCAGCGATCTGGTTGTGGCTCACAAGGATGCGTCGGCCACGCATGCCGTGCTCGACCCCTTGGATGATGTCATGGATCATCAGCTAGCGCGTCCTTTCTGCGATTTGCGAATTAGATTTTCGGCGCGCGTGACGATCGGCGCGTCGATAAACTTGCCGTCCAGCATGAAGGCGCCTCGTCCAGCGGTCGCCTCTCTCTCGTTAGCGGCAACGACTTTCAGCGCCCAGGCGACCTCCTGCGGACTTGGCGCGAAACCTTCGTTGAGGATAGGAACGACGGAAGGGTGGATGCAGCTTGCCCCGTCAAAACCGAAGTCACGCGCCTCCAGTACGGCGGCGCGAAGGGCCTCCTTGTCGGCGAAATCCGCGATGGTTCTGAGAAGCCCGAGAGACAGCACGCCGGCCTCCTTGGCCGCGTAATGGATCATGAGCTTGGGATAACGCAGCACCTCCGGCGTCGGCTTCGCATTCATGGCGGTCGCAAGATCCTCGCCGCCGCAGGCAAGGGCCATGACGCGCGGCCCCTTGGCAATGGACCGAACCTCGAACAGGCCCCGCATGTCCTCTATCAGCGGCACAAAGGCGATCGGCGAGCGATCTTTTTCGTGGTTTTCGAGGCTCTTCGCCAAACGGACGAGAACATCGGGGCTGCAGACCTTCGGGACGTAAAGTCCGTCGGCACCGGCTTGCGTCGCGGCGATCGCGTCCTCGATCAGCCGCTCAGAGTGGTTGACGCGCACGAACACCCGGCCGCCGGCCTTCTTGATCGCCGGTACCCATCTCGCCAATCCATCTCGGGCTTCGGTCTTGGCTGCCTCGGGTAAGGCATCTTCAAGATCGACGATAACGGCATCGGCCCCGCGCTGACCGGCCTTTTCCAGAAAACGGGGCGCGTTGCCCGGTACGTAGAGGAGTGACGAGATCATGCCTTGTCCTCCAGGTCAGCCAAGGTCATGCCGATCTCGGCAAGGATTTCTTCGGTCTGTTCTCCGATGCCCGGTGCCGGATGACGAAAGCCCCCTGGAGTCGTCGAGAAGCGCGGAAAAATGTTGTGTTGCGGAATGCTGCCGAGATCGGCATCTTCCACATCCACGACGATTTCCCGCTCGGCAAAATGCGGGTCTGTGCTGATATCGGCAATGTCATAGACCGGACCAACGGTTGCGCCAGCGGCACGCATGGCTTTCAACGCATCGTCGCGGGTGCGGGTGACGAACCACGCGCCGAGTGCTTCATCCACCAGCTCGCGATGGCGGACACGTTCGACATTGGTCGAAAACCGCGGATCGTCCTTCATCTCCGGTCGGCCGACAATGTCGAAAATCCGCATCGCGATCACCTGGGTCGATCCCGAAAGCGCCACATATTTGCCGTCGCTGCACAGATAGACGTTGCGCGGTGAGACCGTATTGGAGCCTGAGCCGGAGCGCTGCTTGACCTTGCCAGTGACGCTATAGATCGATGCTTCCGGCCCGAGCGAGGCGAAGATCGGCTCCAGCAGGGAAAGATCGATCACCTGACCCTCGGCGTCACCGCGTTCGCGGGCAAACAGCGCCATCATTACGGCATTGGCACCCGTCAGTCCTGAGATCATGTCCGCCAGCGCCAGAGGTGGCAGTACCGGTTCGCGATCCGGAAAACCGGTGCGCGAGGCAAAGCCGCTCATCGCCTCGACCAACGTGCCGAAGCCGGGCAGCTTGGCATAGGGGCCGGTCTGGCCAAAGCCCGAGATCCGCACGATGATAAGCCCCGGGTTGATTTCCAGAAGGCTCTGCGGCGAAAGCCCTATTTCCTCCAGCGTGCCCGGCCGAAAGTTTTCGATGAAAACATCCGCCGTTTCCAGCAGCTTCTTCAGGGTTTTCAGCGCCTGCGGCTGACGCAGGTTGAGCGCGATCGAGCGCTTGTTGCGGCCATAGGTTTTCCAGTGAAGCGAATGGCCATGGTCGCGCCATTCGCGCAGCGCATCACCCTGTGGCGGCTCCACCTTGACGACGTCGGCGCCGAAATCGCCGAGCTGCAGCGACAGCATGTTTCCGGCAACCACGCGGCTGAGGTCAATGACCCGGATACCGTGCAGCGGGCCCTTTTGTTCCGGCTGAAACCGGACGGTTGTTTTCGTCTCTGCCATGAAAACCTCAATTCGCGCCGGGCTTGTCGGGGAAGACGGCGCAATGTTCCTGAGGAATGCGCACGAGGATCGAATCCTGCTTCAGCTCTGAAGGCGTCTGAACCCGGAACTCGATCGGGCCCGACCGGACCGCATATTGCCAGACCGAGCCGAGATAGGTCCGCTGATCGATCGACACCCGCATCGTGTTCGGGCCAGTCTCGTTCGTGAGCTCGATCTTTTCAGGGCGGATGGCAACGACGACGGAACCGTCCTTGCCTGCGGCACCGGGGGGCGTGACGAGCTCGCTGCCATCGGCCAAGCGGATGCGGGCTTTGTCGGCACCGTTCTCGACCATCGTTCCTTCGAAAAAGTTAGACGAGCCAATAAAGTCCGCGACAAAGCTGTCGGCTGGTCGCTCGTAGATTTCGCGCGGCGTGCCGAGCTGGCGCATCCGTCCCATGCTCATCACCGCAATCCGGTCGGAAACGGCCAGTGCCTCTGCCTGGTCGTGGGTGACGTAGATGGTGGTGACCTTCAATCGTTC
Organism: Neorhizobium sp. DAR64860/K0K1; assembly: GCF_050500205.1. Lineage (NCBI taxonomy): Bacteria > Pseudomonadati > Pseudomonadota > Alphaproteobacteria > Hyphomicrobiales > Rhizobiaceae > Neorhizobium > Neorhizobium sp. DAR64860/K0K1. Next base: position 3,434,114 of record NZ_CP191459.1, read on the forward strand.
CTGCAGCTCTCGGAGCCAGACGCGGGCACGCTCGCGCAGTTTGGCATCGAGGTTGGAAAGCGGCTCGTCGAGGAGCAGAAGCGGCGGGCGGTAGACGAGGGCTCGAGCAAGTGCGACGCGCTGCTGCTGGCCACCGGAAAGTTCGAACGGAAAGCGGTCCGCATAGGGAAGCATTTCCACGAGGCCGAGCGATTCCCGGATGCGCTCGTCACGCTCGGCTCTTCCAATCTTTCGGAGCGTCAGAGGAAAAGCGAGGTTCTCGGCAACGGTCTTGTGTGGCCACAGTGCGTAGGACTGGAATACCAGACCGATATTGCGCTTCTCCGGCGGTACCGTGTTTTTGGCGTTGCCATCGAACAGGATTCGGTCGCCGATGCGGATCGTTCCCGACGTAGCATGGTTGAGACCGGCGACCGCGAACAGCGAGGTCGACTTGCCGCAGCCGGACGGCCCGAGCAACGTCAGAAACTCTCCGGATTGAACATGGATGTTGAGGTTGTCGACAGCCGTGACGGCGCCGTACTTGATGGTCAGGTTCTGAAGGACGAGATCAGCCATAGATTTTGGCTCCCATGACGCGGCGAGCGATGATCACGAACGCGGCGGTAATGACGACTTGTATGGTTGCGAGGGCGGAGACCGGGCCGTTGTCACCTTGAGCGACAAGCTGCAGCATGGTGGTGCCGATGATTTCGGACCCCGGTTGATAGAGGAAGGCCGCCGTCACGTATTCCTTGAAGAAGTGGATGAACAGCAACGCATAGCAGCTGAACAGCGCGGGCTTGAGGATCGGCACAATGATGCGTGTCACGGTCGTCCACCAGTCGGCGCCGGAAATGCGCGCACCGCGGTCGAGTTCCTCACCGACCTGAGCAAGCGCCGGCGCGATGGCACCAAAGCCGACCGGAATATAGCGGATCATGAAAGCAAGGATCAGCACCGCGATCGTGCCGCGGATGACGTCTGCTCCGGGCAGCCAGATAACTGCGTAGAAGAACCCGAGGCCAGCGATGATGCCGGGAAGCGCGCGCGGGAAAAGCGCGATATATTCTAGCGCCCGGCTATGCTTGAAATCCGACCGGCGGGCGACCAACGCGATGACCAGAATGAAGAATGTGCCGATCGCAGCACCGATCGTCGCGACCAGAACGGAATTGACGATCGAGCGCACGTAGGTGGCCGAGCCAAGAACCTGCTCGAAATTGGCGGTCGTCATCACCTTCCAGACTGGTATGAGCGGTGTGAGGAAGCTCACCGCCGAGCGCAGAAAAATGCCTCCGAAGATTGAAATGATCGTCAGGAATGCGAATGCGAAGACGAACAGGAACGCCGGCCAGCGCCAGGCACCGAGATCGAGCGTCGAGGGACGGCTTGCCTTGCCGCGCACGGTGACGAAGCGGCCAGCGCCTTTCATCAGAAAGCCCTGTAACCAGACAAGCAAGGCAACGACGACCAGTAGGATGACGGCAGCCGCGCCCACAATTCCGTATTCTGGCCGTACCGCAGCGTTGATGCCGGCGTTATAGAGAAAGGTCGTGACCGTCTGAATTCCAGACGGACCGCCGAACAGCAGCGGGATGGCCAACATCTCGATGCCAACGACGAAGTTCAGCACGGCCGAATAGATGATCGCGGGACGGATCATTGGGATGGTGACCGAAAACAGGGCTCGGAAGGGACCAGCTCCGGTCGAGCGCGCCGCATCTTCGAGCAGCGGGTCGGCCTTTGTGACGGCGGCAAGACACATGAGATAGGTGAGCGGCGCCTGGCTGAGACCTGCGACGATACCCATGCCAGTGACACTGTAGAGATTCCAAGGCGCACCGCCGAGATAGGTTTTCGCCGCCAGCGTCATGAAGCCTGACGGTCCGTACATGGTGAACCAGCCGAAGGCGATGACGAGGTTCGAGACGAACAGCGGCCAGATAAAGATCTCGCCCAGCCACTTGCGACCCGGCAGGTTGGTACGACCGACGAGCACCGCCATGACAGCACCGAAGACCTGCGCGACGACCATCGTCAACGCACCGAAATAAAGGGTGTTGAAGAAGACGCCGGCTATGCCCGGTTCGCTAAACAGGCGGCTGAAATTGCCGACCGTCATGACAGCCGTATCGTCGTAGAGCGGCTTGTCGAGGAAGGCCTGGAAGACAATCGGGGTGATCGGACCGAATACGAGGATCGTCGTCAGCGCCGCAACGCCCCAGTAGATCGCACGCGATCGGTCTATCCCCCGTCCGGCCGTGCCGGGGTGGCTGATATCCGTCATCGATATTTCCTGTCAGGGTTGATGGAAGGGCCGACGACCAGTCGGCCCTTTGGCTCGGCTTACTTGCCGGCGATCGCAGCGTTCCACTTTGCGACGAAGGGACCGGCTTCCGTAATCAAGCGCTGGTCGAAACCGGCCGTGATCACATTATCCTTGCCGACGATTTCGCTTATCTTCTGAAACGTGTAGCGAACCTGGTCCTCTGGAACGTCCTCGCGATAAGGCACAAGACCGCCCTTGCCGACCTGAGTCTGGCCATCCTGGCTCAGCGCATAATCGACGAAGAGTTTTGCTGAGTTCGGATTAGCCGCGCCCTTCGGAATACCCATGCCGCGCAGCATCATGATCGTGCCGTCGTCTGGAAAGGCAAAGCCGAGGATTTCGCCACCCGGCTGTTCGAGGCGCGGGAAGATGGTGATGCCGGAAACGGCAATGCCCATGAGATATTCGCCGGTGGCGATCTTCTCGTTCATCGGACCGCCCGAGGTTTCGCCGCGGATCATCGGACCGATCTTGCGAAGTCCGGCCCAGCCGGCTTCACCTTTCTTGTCCATATAGGCCCACCATGCGGTAAGGCCGAAGCTGTTGCGGGCCGCATCGTAGGTGGTAATCTTTTCCTTGAACGTATCCGGATCGGCAACGGCGTCTTCAACCAGTGAGGCGAAACCTTTCGGGCGCTGATCTTCCGGCAGAAGAGCGGCATTGTACGTGATGACCAGCGGATCGGTGGAAAGCACATTCACGCCGGGATAGGGGTGGGCGAATTCCGGGAGCTTGGCGATCTCGGGGCTCTTGTAATCCTCCATCAGGCCGTCTTTGCCGTAGGATGCCCAGCGGTCGTTGGCGCCAGAGACCAGCACGTCGGCGGTGCGGGCGCTCGAGCCTTTTTCGGCTTCCCAGCGCGAATGGACAGTGCCTGACCCCAGATCGACAGTCTCGATCTTCACCCAAGGATACTTTGCGTTAAAGCCCTTGATGAGCGGCTGCCAGTTGTTGTCGGCCATGTTGGAATAGATCATCAGGCCCTTTTCGGAGCGCGAGCCTTCGATGATCTTCGAGTAATCAGCGGGATAACCGGCTGGGGCATCCTGAGCCTGCGCGAAACCGGCAATGCCGGCCAAAAGCCCGGCCACGGCCGAAAATGTTACGAATTTCATTCCTTACCTCCCTTTGGATAAACGACGACTGCGGCGCGCCAACTCCTCGGTAATCGCGACTGCAGTTTCCCTGACCACGTGACTGATGCGGTCGGAATTTTGAATGAAGCGCCCTTGCGGGCCAGATATATTGAAAGCAGCGATGGCTTTGCCATTTGCAGCAATGATCGGCGCTGCAGCACCGGCAGCACCTTCAACGACACCCATCGCATTGACGTAAAAACCTGATGCGCGCGCACTGGCGATGGCTTCTTGAAGTTTCGACTGCTCATCCTCGGACAGGGACGACGCTTCCGCATAGGCTTCCACATCCGCATCGCTGCCCGATGCCAAGAGAACGACGCCGCTCGCAACCTTGTGTGCTGGACGCGTCGGCACGATGTCGCGATCGTAAAGGATCTCTCGCTTGGGTAGCACTTTGTTGAGATAGCGGATCGATGGACCTTCCAGCACGGCGATGAACCCGCTCTCCCCCGTCTCTTGGACGGCATTCAAGAGATAAGGTGACACAAGCGCAATCAGCGCCCCGTAGTTTGGACCGTCTGCAGAGATCTCACCCGGGAGCCTGATGAGTTGGTACTCACCGCTGCCCAGTCGGTGTATGTAGCCGCGCTCGGCCAGCGATTGCAGCATGAGAAGCGCGCTCGATTTGGGCATGGCAAGTGCAGCCGCGATCTCTGAAAGGCTCGCGCCCTCCGGTGAAGCCGCAAACCACTCGATCATATCCAAAACACGCTCGACACCACGACCGCTCACGATAACCTCTATCTTCAAAAGTTCAGCATAATGAACAGATACAGAATAGTGAAAATTGACGAGGTAGTCAACACGCGACCATTTTGTTGCGTCTCTCCGTCTCGTGCTGCGGCATGCTGAGAGGCTTGAGTATCAGAGCCGGATACAGCAGCGGCGTGAAGGTTGGCGGCTCATTGACCAAAGCCGCAGTCCTGCGAATGGACGCGATCCAAGCCTGGCCTTGATCTGGCGATCCAGCGCGACAAATAGCTGTCTGATCGATGGGGAAATGCATCCGATGAAGACGCTCGCAAAGGCGGTTACCGCCTCGGTTCTGGTCCTGATCCTTCAGGGTTCGGTCCCATATCTTTTGGGGACATCCCCCGTACAGGCCCAGTCGCCACCCGATGCCACCGTATCTGACGCGGCGATGGGCAAGATGAACACGTACGTCGAGTTTCTCAACCAAACCCTGCGCGCGTCCGAGTCGCTACAGCGTTACGACAGTTGGGTCGACATGAAGAAGGGCCCGACCGGCAAGGAGCGCATCATCTATGGCATGTACTCTCTATACGACGTGAGAGAGTTGGCGGGCAAAGCCTTGGCTTCCGCTCAGGAAGAGCCAAAGCTGCCGGAGCTTGACGCTGCCATGACAGCCTATGTCGAGACCTACCAGCAACTGGCTCCCGTCATCGAGCGGGCGAACAAGTATTACGAGCGCCAGGACTATAAGTCGGACAAGATGGCAGACGGTAAGGCGTTCCATAAGGACATTGCTGCCCTATCGCCCGTCTATGAAGAACGCCGGAAGACAGTGGACGCCGCAATGAGGACCGAAAAGGTCAAGCTCGACCGCGCATCGCTACTCGCGCTCGAAAAGGCCGAGGGCAAGAAATCGCGCTGGCATGTGCGAAACGTCATGTTCCGGGCAGAGGCCGTGATGGACGTGATGCCGACAAACGAAAAGCCCGTGGTCGCCATGCCTGCATTCAGATCAGTGCTTGCCGACTACGCTCAGGCTGTCCGGGAGTTCGACGACTACGCTCTCCAGCATCCCAACTCATTCCACGTGTTTGAGTCCAGCCCGGCGTCGCTCCTGTCCAAGCTTCGCAATTTCGACGAAAAACTCGAAATGGCCAAAGGCGACGCCCGCAAAGGCGCGGGCGACGATCTCGAATGGCTTGTCTCTGACTACAACACGATGGTCTCTACCTCAGAGTCCGCTACGGTGTTTGCCAAGGACTGATATGCGTATGGCGATGATGGCGAAGGAGTGGCTGCATAGATGAGAACCCATCTCGAGAACGGAACCTAGGTCAACGAGCCTGCGAACTGGGAGGTCTCGGCCGATCGTCTTACCATGACGACCGACCAGAAGACCGACTTCTGGCAGAAGACGCATTACGGGTTCGAGCGGGATAGTGGACATTTTCTTGGAGTTTCGGTCAGCGAAGGATTCACAGCGCGGGTCCGGGTCCAGGGAGTTCCGATCCCTGTATGACCAGGCGGGTTTGATGTTGCGGATTGACGAGACACGCTGGATCAAGACCGGTGTCGAGTTTACGGACGGCGAGCGCTTTCTGTCAACGGTTGTCACCACCGGAAGCTCGGACTGGTCCGTCTCGCAGCCGTTTCAAGGATTGGAAGACTTCATCATACGGATCACGCTCAAAAACGGAGCGGCAAGGATACAGGCCTCGTCGGACGGCAAGGTATGGCCGCTTCTCCGCCTGGCGCCGTTCCCTTCCGCGGATCGCTATCTCATTGGACCGACCGCCTGTACGCCGGAGCGCGGCGGGCTGAACGTGCGCTTTTCAGACTTTGATGTGGGTGAGGCCATAAGGAGCGATCTCCACGATCTGTCGGTATGAGGCCAGCTTGGAGTGGTGAAAGACTGATGAGCGCTGCGTGGTTCAACCGCCACGGCTCTCTGCCCTCAGAACCAGTTCTTCAACTCAACGCCAGAAAGGCGGCAATCAGCGCCCTTAAGAATACAATAGGGATGCGAGAGAGGCTGTCCGTAAGCCGACGTTCGAAACCTTACAGACCAGAAAACCCGGGCTTTTTCGTACCTCGAAACGGCCAGCGGCATCGCGACGGCTCCTGCTATCAGGCTGGACACCGATAGAGCTGATCCTCAACGTCCTGCACTCAGTCCGGTGAGTCCGCGGGCGAGCCACCCGTTCGATCTTTCCGAAGGGGTTACCGGACGTTACGCCGAGCGACGCGAGGGGAGCACCGCATGCACGGCCGTTACGCCAATGACGACGATGGCGCCAAGGATGATGCCCAGCAAAGCCTGAAGCGAGGATGTCGTAAGCCACCCGACCACAGCCGGAGCAACCCCGATGGTAGTCGTCATGAAATGGGATGCCCCTTCTATGACATGCTCGGGTGTTGACAGCCCGAGCCCATCCAGCCCGTGGACGACGATACTGCCGCCGACCCAGAGCATGGCCGCAGTGCCCACGGCCGCCAGGATCTGTAGAAACACCGGCACACCCTTGACCAGGCTGCGGCCGATCACCCGTGCCGTGCCAGATCCCGCCTTTGCCATGTGCAATCCGATGTCATCGGCCTTTACGATGAAAGCCACGACGCCATAGACGGCAACCGTTATCAGCACTCCTACGGCAGCGAGCACCATAGCCTGGGTATAGATGCTGGAATCCGCAACATCGGCAAGCGTCAGGGCCATGATCTCTGCGGATAGGATGAAGTCCGTGCGGATAGCCCCGGCGACCTTCTGTTCTTCGAGCGCGACCGGGTCAACCGGTGTCGACGAGTCACCCACATCGTGCGCGTGGGGGGCCAGCAGACCGTATATTTTCTCAGCGCCTTCGAAGCACAGGTACAGGCCGCCGATCATCAACAGCGGGGTGATCAGCCAGTTGGCGAAGTAGCCGAGCAGGAGGCAGATGGGCAGGAGGAAGACCAGCTTGTTGCGCAGCGAGCCCAGAGCGATGCGCAAAATTATCGGCAGCTCCCGGGCCGGTGATAGCCCAACGACATAGGTCGGGGTTACAGCCGTGTCGTCGATAACAACGCCTGCAGCCTTGACGCTTGCTTTTGCAGTCTGGGCCGCAACATCGTCCAGCGACGTAGCAGCCAGCTTCGCTATTGCAGCGATATCGTCGAGTAGTGCTATCAGGCCTGTCGCCAACGAAATGCTCCGTTAATTTCCGATTGGACACTCACAACAGATCAATAGCACGTCAAGTTCCGTCATCTCTTTCCCTAGCTTTTTGAAGGTAGGGCACGCCTTTACCCCGCATTTTCGAAGCTAGGAACTAAGCTTAAACCCCCGTACTTCAATCACTCCAACCAGGGCAGGGTGCCCTTCGGCATGCTTGAGCCAATCAATGTCGCTCCCCCGGCAAGGCTCAACACGAGGAGGGTTGAGAGAACTGCGACTGCCGCTGCGCCAGTCGAGTTTCCTTCATACTGCAGGGCAAAAATCATCACACCTATGGTTTCCTTTCCCGACGACCAGAGCAGTGTCGAAAGCGTCAGCTCGTTGAGCGCCGTCATCACGACCAGAATCGCCCCGGCAGCCGCGGCCGGTAGCACGCCGGGCAAGAAGATGGACAGGATGCGGCGATTAAGACCGGCGCCGGTAATGCGAGCCGCCTCGTCCAGTGCGGGGTCGGCTGATTGCGCGGCGGCGGCCACGGGCCGGAGCACCAGCGGCAGGAAGCGCGAGAGATAGGCGATGACGAGGATCGCCATGGTCCCGTAGAGCGACAGCCCGATCAGCGGCAGCGGCTTGAGGAACGCGAGGATCATGCCGAGCGCGACAACAGTGCCGGGAACGACCCAGGGCCCCTCGATGACGAAATCAAGCAGCCGGAGCACAGGATTTGTACGGCGTTGAGAAAGAAAGGCCAGCGGTACGGCCACCAGCATCGAAATTGCGGCCGTGATCACGGCGAGCAGCAGCGAATTGGCAAAAGCCCTTCGCACGGTCGGATTGTCGAGCACGGCGCGGAACTGGTCGAGGCTTATCTTGTCGGGTCCGAAGGCCACCCCGATGGCCGGCAAGAGCGCAGTCATGGTCAGCGCCGCGAGCGGCACGAGCGACAGGATGAGCACCACGATCCACAGCAGGAACTCGATTACAGGCGCGCGGCGGGTAGGCACGAAGGGTGTCCCGGCCGGAAGCGGCACGGCGATGCGGGTCGTGACGATGTTGCGCAGGACGATGGCAAGCGCCGCCATGGCAGCGAGCATCAGCGCCAGTGTCGCCACTTGGCCGGCGGCGGCCGGGCCGAAGCCGTTCAGCCGTTGGTAGATCAACGTTGTCAGGACCGAGATGCGGCCCGGAATGCCAAGAAGTGCCGGCACGCCGAAATTGCCAATCGCCGCGGTGAACGCGATCAAGCTTCCAGCCAGCACCGAAGGCATGACGATGGGTAAGACGATTCCGAGGCCGATCCTGCCTGGCGAAATACCGAGGATGCGCGCGGCCTCGACAAGGTCGGCCGGCAGTGCCCGCAGCGCCGCCCGGACAGCAATGAAAACCAGCGGCATGTGTTCGATGCCCATCACAAGCGCGATCCCGCCAGTTGAATAAAGCGGGTTGGTGGAGCCCGGCGGTGGCGCAAGGCCGAGCGGTTTCAGGATCGGCGACTGCGCGCCAAAGAGTTCAATCCAGGCAAGCGCCATGGTTTGCGACGGCACGATCAGCGGGATCAGGATGAGAAAGGTCAGTGCGGCGCGGGTGCGGAGTTTCAAAAGGCTGACTGCAAAGGCGAGCGCCACGCCGATGACAGTCGACACGGCAACGGACAGAAGCGCGGTCTGCAGCGTTCCCGAGAGCGCCCTGAGTGCCGAGCGACTGGCGAGCGTGGTCAGCATCAGCCCGAGCGGCGTGCCGTCCTCGCCGGGTTGGAAGGCGGCGGAAAAGAGCCGCGCGAGCGGCCATAGCGTCGTGAAGGACACGTATAAAACGAGAAGGGAGACGAGCAGATGCTCGCCTCCCAAACGATGCGGCCGGCCCATAACGGGTCTGCGGATCATAGGGTCAACCGCCAAACAGTTCCGCGAACTTTTCCTTGGTTTCCTTGTCGGCCTTGAGCATGGCATCGCTATCGGCGGGCAGGATGTTCAGTGTGGTAAGCGCCGGGTACCCTTCCGGCTGCGCGACACCGGGCAGGATCGGGAAATAGCCCTGGGCGGCGGCCTGTACCTGGGCTGCCTTGGAGAGCTGCCAGGCGACGAAGGTCTTGGCTGCCTCGACCTGATCGGACCCCTTGAGCACGGCGACTGGCTGGGTGATCGAGCTTACACCTTCTGCGGGAAAGACGAAGTCGACGGGTGAACCCTTCTTCTTGGCGTTGAGGGCCATGTATTCGATGATGATGCCGTAGGCCTTTTCGCCGCGCGCAACGGCTTCGACAACCGTGCCATTGCCCTGGCCGGCAACGGCGCCGGCCTCGGCCAGCTTTTCGTAATACGCCCAGCCGAATTCAGGCTGCTGCGTTACCGTGCCGACATGGATGACGGCCGCACCGGAATAGAGCGGGCTTGGCATGATAAGGCTCTTGGCCGCATCGGCGGCAAGCAGGTCGTTCCAGCTCTTCGGGGCGGTCTTCACGAGGTTCGTGTTGTAGATGATCCCTGTGGTGATCACCTTGGTGCCGAAAAAGGTCTTGTCGGCATCGATGAAGGCCGGGTTTATGCCCGCAACCGGAGCGTCGGTAAAGGCCAGAATGCGGTCGTCGTTCTTCAACTGCGTCATCGCGACGGTATCAGCGATCAGGATGACGTCGGCCGGGCTGTTGCCAGCGGCATATTCAGCCTGCAGCTTGGCCATGACCTCGGTCGTGCCGGAACGGAAGAGTTCAACCTTGATCTCTGGATGGTCGGCGTTGAACGCCTCGATGACCTTGGTCATCTGATCCTGCGGCTGCGAGGTGTAAACGGTGATCGTGTCTGCGGCCGCGGCCTGGAAGGCGAGGCCGGCAAGAATGGTTGTGGCGACGAGCGTGCGGAAGAACATGAGAACCTCGTTGATAGGGCAGATTGTTTTGAACGCGGCCCCGCCCGGGCGATGGGGAGACGGCCACCGGTTCGGCAGGTGCTGTTTCGCCTAGCTCACAGAGATGACGGCAGAACGACAGGTTGACGATCGACCAGTGACACGGCCGGCCCAGGTTTGGCCTGTTCCGCCGTCGCCGATCACCCAGCCGCCCGTAAGGACGAGTTCGATCGATGTGCCGGGCGCTAACCGCTCCTCGAGCGGCAGGCTGACGACGTCGCCGTCAATCTCAGTCGGCAGACAGTGGCTGAGGAAGACGCCGTTCTGAAAGACCTGACCCAGGAGCTCGACCTTCAGGTGGCCGCCCTCAGGCACGCGCTTGAAATCGGAGGCATGACAGCACAGCCAGCCATAGCCTGTCGGGGCCTCGCCCGGCATGTCGAGGAGCTGCTGGCCGAGCATGACCTTCGTTCGACCCGCTCCGGACTCAACCACTTGCACCGGCAGCGTCCGTCCCCGACCGATGAAACGGGCAACCATGCTCGAAGACGGCTGGCGGTAAAGCTCTTCCGGCGTACCGAGCTGCTGTAGCCGGCCCCGGTCCAAGACGGCGACATGCGTCGCAACCGCCATCGCCTCGTCCTGATCATGGGTGACGAATACGAATGTGGCGCCGGTCAGACTATGGATACGGCGGAATTCCGCGAGCATGGCCTCACGCAAGTGAGAATCGAGATTGGCAAGCGGTTCATCGAGCAGGATGAGTTGCGGTCTGGTTGCGAGCGAGCGAGCAAGCGCTACCCTTTGACGCTGTCCACCCGACAGTTCGTGCGGTCGGCGGCCATCCAGCCCCCGAAGCCCGACGACGTCCAGAACCTCATCGATGCGTTGGTTTCGCTCCTGAACCGTGAGCCCGGCGACTTTCAAGCCGAACTCGATATTTTTTCGTACGGTCATCGTCGGCCAGAGCGCATACGACTGAAAGACCATGCCAACGCGACGCTTTTCCGGTGGGACAAAGACGGCATCACCGGCGACTAACTGATCGTCGAAACGGATCTCTCCTTGATCGGGATGCTCAAGCCCGGCGATCAGGCGCAGAAGAGTGGTCTTGCCGCAGCCTGAAGGTCCAAGCAAGGCGAGAAACGCTCCGTCGGGTATCGCGAGCGAGACGCTATCCAGCGCTGTGAACTGGTCGAAGTGCTTCGATATCGCGTTGAGGCATAGATACGGCACGTAATCGCCCTCCGATCGTCAAGATCAGATTCCACGAATATGTGACGTGTGGATGACGGTCAGGTGCGAGGCATAGCCAGTTCCGACTGGGTAGGGCAGTAGAACGAGGTCGATATTCTCGCTATCGAATTCGTACTGAAGGCCATCAAGCCCTTGGAAATTGCTGTGACGGACGTGCCCGATGGACGCTGAGTGCGTCGGATTGAGCGGTGCCTATCTGCACTCAATGGATGCCTTTAGACGGTTCCGGTAATGTCGCGTCCTCTCGAATGGCCGGAATAATCGAGACCGTGCTTTCGAGCCTGTTTCTCAGTTCCTGTGAAACAAGTGGAGCCGGACTGTTTTCGTCATCTGTCTCCTGAGTTTCTTCATCGACCCCCAGCGAGGACAGGCGATAGTCGATAGCAAGCGCGTAGATTGCCTCCAGCAGACCCCTCTCCTTGATGTCCGGGTCGGACAACGCAAACAGGGAGGCTTTGACAATGCGTTTGCTCGATGTCTTCGGGCATTCGTCTACGACATGAGCATAGAGTTCTTTGCCGGTTAGACCGTCGGCTGCGCCACTGACGAGCGCCTCGTAGACCTTGTTCAGTTTCTTGCCCATGAGGATGATTCCTTTTTCGGATGAAAGTTCGGTTCCGATGACGACGGTGTGCGAATGTCGTTCAGGGCAAATTGATCCTGACGACTGCCCGGCCTGGTGTCAAACTGGATCGGACAGACCTCGTGTCAGGATCGCACTCAATGCAGCCATCAGGACTCTTAAGCCCATCAGGTAACGCCCACGCAGGATTACGCAGACGACTGCTTGGCCAAGGCCATCTTATTCCTCAAGCCGCGTCACAAAACTGAAATAGACCAGGGATAGCTGGAGACAGCATTGTCGCTTCGGCGCGTGTTGCGTTGATCGAGAGTGTTACCTGGAGACCCGGTCGTTGAGAACCCATCTCGAAGTTGTGCATGCTCTATCGGATCTATTGCGACGATTGCGGCTGAGGCCGCCGTCGCAGATCCGGTTTCGCACGATCGCAAACACGCCGACGACAGTGAAGTTTTCCAGGCACGAGCTACTCAACGCTCTCTATGCCCTTGAATACGAGGGTGTTATCGCACTCCACAATGATCACAGCTTCAGTGTGCTGAAGCCCTCTTCCGCAATCTAGCCGAGGGGGCAAGTGAGCTGCGCCGCACCGGCACGCACGCGGTTATGTCACAGTAAATTCACACTCCGTAGACATTTGCTTAAGAGCCGAAGGGCATTGATGCCGCTGTTTTCTTGCCTTTGAGGTCTAAGCCTTTGCTCTTCGCCAATCTTCGAATCTCGCAGCGCGTCATGCTCCTGGCGGCGATGGCGCTCGTCGGTATCATCACGATCTGCGCCATCTTTATCGGTCAGCGCCACGTCGAGCACGGATATCGTGCCGCTGCAGATGCGCTTGCCGAGAGCAAAGCCGACGTTGCAAGCCTGTCGGCCAGCGTGAGCGCCAGCTACATGTTCCAGCAGGCATTCCTGCTCGAAAAAGAGATGGCCAGCACGGACAAGTTCAAGGCAGCCGTTTCCGAAGGTCGTGGCGTGCTGGCGAGCCTTCGTCGTTCCGCCACTCCTGAACTCGCAGCCCAACTCGACCAACTGAGCATTGGCCTGACTGCCTACGAAGCAGCGTTTGATACGCTTGTGAAGAACAATCAGGACCTTGGTCTCGATCAGGACAATGGCTTGCAGGGCGCCATGCGCTCGGCGGTTCATTCGATCGAGGGACGTCTGGACTCCGTCGACGATACCGCTATTCGCGCCAGCATGTTGATGCTGCGGCGTCATGAGAAAGACTTCATACTGCGTGGCGATGCCTCATATCTGCAAAAACACACAGAGGAGGCTGAGACATTCGCGACGCTTGTGAAGAACGCCTTCCGCCCAGGCGCGCAGCGCAGCCGGGTGCTCGATGGCCTGGAAATTTACCGATCGGCATTTCGCTTTTACGCCGAAGCCAGCATTGGGGAAGCAGAGACCCGCAAGGATGTTGCAGCTGCCTACCTTGCGTTAGAGCCGCAGGTGCAGGCTGTCAGCACAGCTTACGAAACGGAGCGCGAGACTATCCTCGTGGAAAATGAAAGAGTCGCGTCTCGCAACCTTACCGTCGTCGCCGGCCTGGTTCTGCTGGCGATCGTCGGGCTTGGTGGCGGCGTCTGGATTATCGGCCGGTCCATTACGCGGCCAGTCGCGGCGATGACCGGTGCCATGGGTAAACTCGCCGAGGGACAGACGGATCTTGCGATCCCGTCGTTTGGATCTCGCAGCGAATTCGGTGCCATGGCCGGCGCGCTGCACACGTTTCGGGAGGCGGCGATCGCCAACCGTCGTTTGGAAGAAGAAGCAGCGACCGTACGGGCCAACGCGGAAGGTGAACGCGTCCGCCTGCAACGGGAAGCAGAGACCGAGGCAAGGGCACGATTGAGCCATGCAACCGGAGGTCTCGCCGAAGGGCTGCGGCGTTTGGCAAGCGGCGATCTCGCTTTCGAACTGACCGAGCCATTTGCGCCGGACTTCGAAAATCTACGCCGCGATCTCAATGCAACAGTCGCCCAGTTGGCCGATGTCATGAGCTCGATCGCCCATGCAAGCATTTCCATCGAGGGGGGAAGCCGCGAGATCGCCTCGAGCGCTGACGATCTGTCCCGCCGTACCGAGCAGCAGGCCGCATCGCTCGAAGAGACCGCGGCAGCGCTCGAACAGATCACTGCCAATGTCGGCAACGCGTCGCGCCGATCGCAAGACGCCCATCGTATTGCCAGCGAAACCAATGCCGCGAGTGAAAGCACAGCTGTGCTCGTTTCAAATGCGTTGAAAGCCATGGCACGCATCGAGATCTCGTCGACCAAAATCGGCGGAATCATCGGCGTGATCGACGAGATCGCCTTCCAGACCAATCTTCTGGCTCTCAACGCCGGGGTCGAGGCGGCAAGAGCGGGGGAGGCAGGACGAGGATTTGCGGTGGTTGCCCAGGAGGTCCGCGCTCTGGCAGGACGGTCGGCGGAAGCCGCACGAGAAATCAAGCAACTGATCCAGACGTCTGACCGAGAAGTTCTAGACGGCGTTCGCTGCGTCCGTGAGACCGGCGAAGGACTGACCGAAATCACCGGCCGCGTGAAAGCGATCACCACGCAAGTCGAAGCGATTGCCCTTTCGGCTCGCGAACAATCCGTCGGCCTCAACGAGATCAACACGGCCGTCAACATGCTCGATCACGGAACACAGCAAAATGCCGCGATGGTCGAGGAAAATAATGCGGCAAGCGCACTGCTCATGAACGAGGCGCAACGCCTACGCGGTCTTGTGGGCATGTTCCAGCTCGCGCAGGGACCATCAACATGCGACACTCACGCGAGTGGAGTGGACCACGCTGCTTAATTTCAGCGAGGTTTCTGGAGCTGGCCCCTCGATAAACGGAGAGCAGCAGCTTCACATTGAGATGACTACGTGTCGGTGACGGGCGACGATCAAAGCGACCGCTCTCGTGGGAGACCCGGACCTCGCGACCGCGAGGAAGGTTGCGCGTCGTTGCGAAACCGTAATTAGTCCCGAACAACGCGTCTGAATGCACCGGACGAATCGAAGCGGCACTCGAACGTGGTGACCCGCGATCCCTCGGGTGGGAACTGGCCGTAGACAGTAAACCCGCCCCCCGTGCGCTCCACCGGGAGAGTAAGGATTTCCTGAGGCCTGCGGCCGAACGTGGCTGATGCTTCTCCCTGGCAGAATTTACCCATGCTTCCGATGGAGACCCTCTGCCGCGACTTCGTTTCGATGTCGCGTTCCGGCGGCGGTGAATACGTGTTGCCGCGGAACGGGAAGTCCGGCTTGTCGCCACGGGAGTTCGGACATTCGTAGCTCATGGAGTACCAGGTCACCGGTCCTGGAACGCTGTCGCCGAGGAGCCCTCCGGCGTGGCTTTCACTGAAAAGAACGTGGTATTCACCACCGCAGACGCGCTGGGCTTCCTGGATGCATGCTCCGCTGTTGCCCTTGCACTTCGTCTGGTGAACGTCGTTTGCGGACGCGGGGAGGGCCGACAGCAGGACCATGCCCATGAGAGATTTCGCTACGAGACGCATTCCAAGTCCTTTCGTTCGAACGTTGCGGCACGAAGGCCATGAGGTGGATTTCTTAGCGACCACTGGCCTTCGAGGTTCACTCCACTGCGTTGATCGGCACGTGGCCGAACTCCAACATGAAGACAAATCCAGTCCAGTCATTGATGATATGGGCGCCCGCGGAGACCCAGAGATTTCTCGTGACGATATAGGCGAGCGTGAGTATCAGGCGGGCAAAACCGATGCCGATGAGAGACTGTGCAAAGTGCCAGTCATAGGTCGGCAGATGCGCCGCGCCGAAGAGCAGAGACGAAACGACAACGGCGATAACGATCCCCAACCTTCGTGACAGGTGCAAACGCTGTACGCACAGCCACAAAACAGCGAGGAAAGGCAGTATTCCGAAAAGCTCTTCCCCTACCAACTGGATGCCGGTCACGAGAAGCGTGGCACTCACCTGGGTTGCCGACATCGCGGCGATCGCATCCGCGACGGGATTGGAGTAAAGTTCGAAAAACTGTTGCAGGACCAAGCCCATCGCCATGGATCCCAGCAGCGTAGCAACCCCGAACAGCACCATCAGCCCCACGGATCGAAATCCGACAGGACGGAACAGGCAGTTCCAGTGTGGCCCGGCTACCTTGCGAAGCGCCAACACGGGGACTGCGACGAACAGCAGCGCCGGAATGAGATTGTAGGGGAAGGTGCGAAGGGGAACGAGGGTGAGCACAAGCAGAGCGCTCGCCAACGATACAATGACAAGGAGCCAGCCCGGTCCATCAATTTCGACGGGCTTGCCGTTGTAGAACGGGAAATCGCGATCGGTTGAAATCACCCTTCGAACCTCGACATTTCCGGACGACCGTGTCGCACGCGGTTCGGATGACTACTCGACGTAGAGCGTGAGATCGTAACTCGCGGTCTCATTGCGCCTTGCGGCATTGCGCATCAGATAGACGTCGATGAGGTACTTGCCGCTGGACGGAATCGTGATGCTGGTGCCGTTTCCATCGATCGAGCTGTTGTACATCGCCGCATCGGCGCCCGGAGCGGTCACATTGAAGTAGAGGCTTGTATTGCGGGAATCGAGCTGGACGCTCATCTTCTGGCCGGCCGTAACCGACAGCGCGTACTGAACCGTCTGGTAGCCTTTGACCGACGATTTGATGGTTGAGCTCGAGGATCCCGTAGCAAAACGAACCGTCTCGCGCCGCATTTCGTCGGCGACAGAGGGCACGGCTGCCATCATGACGACCCCGAATATCAGGCTTTTCATCATCTTCATCGACTGGCTCCTCCCGTTCGATCTACGAGCAAAGTCTCTCGCACGGCTTGGCGCCTTGGCGAAGTTGTTCGGGTTCATGCGACGACCTCACGGTGTCTATGTCAAAAATCTACATTAGCTGAAATGGCATGGGAAGCCTGTTCGGCCAAGTCCTTCACGGTGGCAGCTGCCCGCCTGCGCGCAGAGACAGGGCACTGCACAGTGACGTCTGGTGCCGACGCTGGTAAGAGGGTGCAACCTCACGCAGGCATCAACGGGAAGGACTGGCACGTGGACTTCATGAAACTGCTGAAGTCGCTCGAAGAGCTCCTCTACGAGCTCGTGTCGTGGCTGGTCTTTTATCCCGTTACTATGTGGCGTGCCGTCGTCAGGCCACTCAGCATGATGCGCTACGCAGACATCGAACTCGCCGACGAGCCGGAAGAACAGTATCAGGACACGCTTAGCCCGCCCCTGTTCCTGCTCATTACGCTGCTTCTCTCACAGGCGCTGTCCGGAGCACTGCCATCGGTCTACGATCCGACGGAAGCTGCCCGCGAGCTCGGATCGGGCTCCAATCTTCTGATCGCAAGAGGGGTGATCTTCGGTATCTTTCCGCTCTGCATGGCGGTGACGCTGCTGCGATCGAAAAGGGTCAGGATCACCCGAAATTCTCTCCGCCCGCCCTTCTTCAGCCAGTGCTATGTCGCGGCACCCTTCGCCTTCTTTCTCGTGCTGGGCCTCGATTTCTTCAGCATGCCGCAGGAGCAAGGAAACCTTGCCGGCGTCGTCGCAATGGCGGTTGCCACCATCTGGTACGCGCAGGCGCAGGTCCGCTGGTTCAGGCACGACCTTGGAGTGGGCGCGCTGAAAGCCATCGCTATTTTCGTTGGAGCATTCCTGTTTGCCACCATCGCGGCGTTTACCGTTGCAGCGGTGATCACTCTCGACGCCAAGAGCATCGCTCCCGGCCCTGGTTGATTAACTGGCGGAGAAGAGCGACCGGTGGTGCCATGACGTCATTTTCGTCCGTGACGGATGATCAGCCACATGGGGATGAAAACTTCGATGACGGCCCAGAGAACTACGGAGGCACCGAAGTGAAGTCTTCCTGTTTCGGCAAGTGATATGCCGAGGACAATGGCCGCTACGGTTGTCACAAAGACTGTGACGGACATGATGATCCAGAAAAGCATAGTCATTCCATGATGATGTGGTCGGCACGGTACTTCACAGGACCATCCCAGCCGACGGGGGTCACGCCGGCCTCGGCGCAGATAGAATCTCAGACGGGCTCTCGCGATCAAAACGCGTGCGCCGTTTTGACGGCCTTGCAGCCTCAGGGCCTCTGTGTGACGATCCAACACTCAGGAGGGACCTCATGAACCGCGGCGAAGATTTTGCCCACATCGTCTACACGCTTCTCGTGGTGGAGAAGCAGATGTCGGTTGAGGAAGCGGCGGCCGCCTTGGGGATGAGCTACGCCTCGCTTCACTCGCGACTGATTGCTCGCAGCCCTTTTTCCGCCGACGAGATCCAGGCTCTGATCAGACTGTTACCGGACCCGAGACTGGTGTCTTATCTTCTGGACGGAAGCGTCTTTGTGGCAGCAGAGCGTATAATGCCTCCGGTCGAGGGACGCCTTGCCAACGAAGCGGTACAAAGGGGAGCGACAAAGGTCGTTGTCGAAGCGGCCGATATCCTTGAGCTTGTGGACGCTGTGTTGGCAGGCGGCGGGCTGGACCACCGTCACAAGAGGCTTCTACTGAAGGATATCGTTGAGGCCGAACGAGCGCTTGCAACACTTCGGTTGCAGATTTCGGAGGACTGATGGGATGCTGTTGCGTTTGAGAAATCTGCTTTGCGGAACTCAAGCTCGATCGCCGCGTCGTCCAGTACTGCTATAAGCTCGTAGTGCCTGTCAGACTCTTCAATCGCAAAATGACGGGCGGCTGCTTCGTTGACGAAGATGCCACCGACCAGCCCGAGGCGGTCGTTTACGATCCAACCACCCCGACGATTTCTGCCAATCAGGAATCTTGGTCCAGCGAAAGCTGTGTTGCCCGGGAGGGGAATCTTCTCATTCGCGGACTGTTTTTCGATCATCATTTGTTTCTCCTTTTGCTCAAGACGCATTCAAAAGCGGCAAAAGAAAAATAAGTCTGAGGGCATGTCGAAATCGATGTGGCTTCGCGACAAAGAAATATAGACGGCGTAGTTTTCAGGCTGGGGCGTGGTCAACGGTCGCTCCTCAAGAACTCCGCGCATACGGTGCGAAGGACGATTTCTTCGTCCCGCTCGAGCGGCATCAACGGCAACCGAACGTCGGTGGGAAAGGGGCGATCCAACGAGACGGCAACCTTCAGCCCCGCGACATCACACGTATCCAGTTGCGGTGTGGACCTTGCATCAAAGGACCAGTTCGGTGACGTTACCGGTGCTGGGCGGATGTTGTTCAGCGCAGATATCACGCCCGATCCACCAAGTGCGAGGAAGGAAGACAGGGAGTGGTCGTCCCGGGACAAGTGCTTGAACCGGTTGCGCAACGAGGCCCTGATATTGGCGAAGTGGGCAAGACGTGCGGGGCCGTGGCAAATACCGACGACCTGAGCGAGGTCAGCAAGCTCGACAAGCATCTCTTCCCCGAAATCTCGCGCCGTCCTTGACGGATCGTCGTCGATCAGGATGGGAAGCCGGACCGCAGCGTCGATCTGTCGGAAATGATCGACTACGCCTTTCAGGGTTGGCTTCGTGTAATAGGGCACCGTCAGCAGCAAGGCCTTTGCCCCCAGTTCCTGCGCCCTCAGCGAACGTTCAATCGTCTTCGCCGTACAGTTCGATC
This sequence comes from Neorhizobium sp. DAR64860/K0K1, assembly GCF_050500205.1. Lineage (NCBI taxonomy): Bacteria > Pseudomonadati > Pseudomonadota > Alphaproteobacteria > Hyphomicrobiales > Rhizobiaceae > Neorhizobium > Neorhizobium sp. DAR64860/K0K1. The sequence continues at coordinate 3,453,689 of NZ_CP191459.1, forward strand.
CTGTCGCGGCGATGACAGTCAGTTGGCTATCCGCACAGCGGACGGCCGTTCTCAAAAGCAGGTCCTGTTCCCTCTGCTCAAGCGCGCAGCTCTCCCCGATGACATCGTGGACGACGATACCGTCGATTCCCGCCGCGACTTGGTGGCGGACTTCAGCCTCGAAGACTGCGATATCGACGCTGGTGGCTGAGAACGGCGTCAGCATCGCTGTGATAGAAAAAGGCCCTGGCCCCCGAAAGAACGTCATGGTGATTTCCCGTTGAGACGAGACCGACGTCGAACTGATCGCCGATCTTCCAGATGTCGATGGGTCGGACGAACTCGTCAGCTTTCCGTGTGCAAGGATGGCGTCACGCTGTCAGGATTGCATAAACCTGGTCACCGGTCCTGGCCGCCCGTAGCCCTCGAACAGCGTCGCCCTCTCTAAAGCGCCTGGCGACGCATGACAGGACATTGAGGGCTTCCGTCCGTGCGGAAGCGGGTGTCAGAAGCAGAATGACGATGTCGACGGGCTCGCCGTCCACGGCCTCGAAGTCGATCGGGTGCGCCAGAAGAACCACAAGGCAAAATACGGATTCCAGTCCAGCGACTGCAGCATGCGGAAGGGCCACACCGCCCCCGATACCCGTAGAGCCCAGGACCTCGCGGTCGGATAGTGCTTTGGCGATTATACGGTAAGGAACCGAGGTCGCTTCGCCAGCCTTCTCAGATATCTGCCGCAGGAGGTGTTGTTTTGACGATGAACTCAACCCAACGAAGACGTTCTCCGCCAGGAGAAAATCGTGGACCAACATTTTCTCTCCTCCGTTAAATTCCGAAGCCTGGTTCGTCTCTGAACGAGCTGCACCACCAGCTGCGGGGTTTGCCCTTGTTCGGAAGTCGTACTGCGTCATCGTGCCCAACACGATGACGCAGCACGACGGGCTTGCCCTGTTGTTTCCGACATTTCAGTTGACGGATGCAATGTTGGTGATGACCTTCGCCACGAACATGACCGAGCCAAGTGCGCAAACAATTCCGAAGATAACGTTGGAGCCACAACATGCCATCCTTGCGTTCCGGCGGGGAAAGACGGCGTTGCGAACAAAGCGGGCGAACATCACGAAACGCACTGAAGCCGCTCCTGACACCACTGCATGTGGGCAAGACAAGCCTCGAAAAGGATCGTCGAAGCTCCGAACAATCTGTAGTCGAACATCATGTCGCACCTTTTTCGGGTCGATGCCCAGGCGCAGGTTGGCGTGGGTCTCCGTCTTTATGGATCGGATACGCATAGGGATTCGAGACGGGGAGCAGGACTAGAATATAGAAAATGCATAGTGATTTTTGACACTTCGCGCCAGGTCACTAGCCCGCCCAACACACCTCCATCTGCCTTAACGCAGTCACAGCGTTTCCACGTCGGAGCGGCGTTCCTGAATGACGTCTTGTCTGTTCTTCGGGCGCTCTGACCTGTGCGCTATTCGGAAGTCTTCCTCGCCAAATCGCCACTCGTCGCCATTGCATCTCCGCATGTCGTTGTCGCGGCAGTCGAATGGGAATGATGGTGGTCTGCTGCTGGGGTTGAGGTACATTGTTTTGCTCGCCTGATCTTTTCGAGGAGGAAGAGATCAGGGAATGCGGCGGAAGTGCCGCTTCTAGCGAACTGCCGGCGAGCAGCATTGGCTTTCCGTCTAACCCAGAGGAGGAATGGGCATGAGCAGGAACAGAGGTGTCGTGTATTTGCGGCCGGGCAAGGTCGAGGTGAGGGATATCGACGACGCCAAGCTTGAGGCGCCGGATGGACGCCGGATCGAGCATGGCGTTATCCTGAAAGTGATTTCCACCAATATCTGCGGGTCAGACCAGCATATGGTGCGCGGGCGCACGACGGCCTTGCCGGGTCTCGTGCTTGGCCACGAAATTACCGGCGAGGTCATCGAAAAGGGCGTCGATGTCGAGATGCTTGAGATCGGTGATATCGTTTCCGTGCCCTTCAACGTCGCCTGTGGCCGCTGCCGCTGCTGCAAGTCGCAGGATACGGGCGTCTGCCTCACCGTCAATCCGTCGCGCGCGGGCGGCGCCTATGGTTATGTCGATATGGGCGGCTGGATCGGCGGCCAGGCGCGTTATGTCACTGTTCCCTATGCCGATTTCAATCTTTTGAAATTCCCGGATCGCGACCGGGCGATGTCGAAGGTCCGCGATCTGACGATGCTGTCGGATATCCTGCCGACCGGTTTTCACGGCGCGGTCAAGGCAGGCGTCGGGGTCGGATCGACGGTCTATGTTGCGGGCGCCGGTCCGGTCGGTCTTGCGGCTGCTGCGTCGGCGCGCATTCTCGGTGCAGCGGTCGTGATGATCGGAGACTTCAACAAGGATCGTCTTGCCCACGCCGCCAAGGTCGGCTTCGAGCCGATCGATCTGTCGAAAAGCGACCGGCTCGGGGACATGATCGCCGAGGTGGTTGGCACCGACGAGGTCGATAGCGCCATCGATGCCGTCGGTTTCGAAGCGCGCGGACATTCGGGTGGCGAACAGCCGGCTATCGTTTTGAACCAGATGATGGAGATTACCCGCGCGGCGGGCTCGATCGGTATTCCCGGCCTTTACGTGACGGAAGATCCCGGTGCGGTGGATGACGCCGCCAAACAGGGCAGCCTGTCGCTTCGGCTGGGTCTCGGCTGGGCGAAGGCCCAGTCCTTCCACACGGGCCAGACGCCGGTGCTGAAATACAATCGTCAGCTCATGCAAGCCATCCTTCACGACCGACTGCCGATCGCCGACATCGTCAACGCCAAGATCATTTCGCTTGATGAAGCGGCGCAAGGCTATGAAAGCTTCGACCAGGGGGCTGCGGTCAAATACGTGCTGGATCCTCATGGAGACCTGACGAAAGCCGCGTGATCACGCCGGCCGAGTTGCAGCCCGCTACCCTTGTCCGGCGCCGTATTGGTGCCGGACAAGCAGTTCGCCGCCTCAACGCTGCCAAGTCCTCACGCCACATGCTTCCAGAAGCCGCGCTTGTTTGCGTGCAGGCGCTTCAGGGTTGCGACATAGGCGTCGTGGGATTTCAGGGTGCCTTGATCGAGGATGTGGGGTGAAAGCGCTTGCGCTGTGGCCAGGTGCCGGGCTGCGTGCTTGTAGCGGCTGGCTTTTCCATGATCGAGCGAGAAGTCGATCATGCTGCGCAGGATCAGCGTTGCGGCGAGCGGATGATGGGGGGCGAGCATCTCGGCAGCTGATGTCATCAGTTCGTAGAGATCGCCATTCAGTTCTGCCGTCCTGGTTGTCACGAGTCGTGCTGCCTGGGTGAGTGCCGGCCAGCGCAGGAAGAAGGCGAGGGCCTGGTGAACATCCGGGGAAGTCTGGGCATAGGCAAACGCTCTTTCCTCGGCGTCCATATCGTCGAAGTCCGGCAGGCGTTTCAAGAATGCGCGCAGGTGAATGTCGCTGAGCGACTGTTCGAACCATCGCCAGCGATCGGCCTGGGCTTCCTCGGTGCGTCCCAGGGTTTCCAGCGTCTCGGCGCGGGCGAGCTGCCATTCGATCTCGCGGTCTGGCGAACCGGTTATTTCGGCGCCATCGAGCGCCTGCAGCGCTTCTTCGGCGCGCCCTGCGGAGAGGAGACGGCGAGCTATTTCGGCAGCGATTGCCGGTATTCGTCGGGTTTTCTCCGGCTGTTCGCCAATGTAGGCATCCACATCTCCTGTGGCATCGGCGATTGCCTGAAGCGCGATACGCACTGTCGTCTCATCATGCCGGTCGTGCCTCGGTGAGGTGGTGCCGATGCTTTCCCGGGCGCTTTCGTCGGGCTCGTTCAACCACTGCACAAGCAGCGATTTCAGGCGGTCGAGGCCTTGAGTGCCGAGGGCCGGGGCCATGGCTGGAATGAACGGGTCGAATTGGCCGTGGCCATTGTTCTGAACCGCCGCCAGAACCCTGTCGGCAAGAATATCGGGGTCGATGCCTGATGCGCTGGCGATGATGCCAGCATCGCTGCAGGCCTGATGGAAACTCGCAAGCAGCACGCCGCTCGCATCGTCCGTTCTTTCGAAAATCGGCTCACCGAGGGAAAGGAACTGACAGATCAGCTCGAAGCCTTCGCCTGGATCGTCCGGTGCCACGGTCTCGACGATCGTCTTGCGCTGGGTTTCGAGGTCGGCCTTCGTCGATTTTACCCGTCTCCAGCTGATGACGGTTCGGGCGCGAGCGATGCTGCCGAGCCGTTTGCGAACTTCGCGCGCCACTTCTTCGCTGCTGTGGCTGCCGGCCAGTTCCATGCGAAGCTTGCGCTTGTTTGCGGCGCTGCCCATGCTGATCTCAATCAGCAACTCGGCAAGTCGTTGCGAGCCGAGCGCTTCCAGGTTCTTCGCGTTGAGGGTCGTCTTCGTGGCCATGGCGATGTCGATACGGTCTTGCGTGAGGTGTCGGGAGCGACAGTTCAGAACCGGACCGGGATTTGCAAGTGTTTCGGCCCGCATTTCGCCATCGGGTTGCTGCCGAGCGCTGTCGAGGACCTTTCACCCTAACGGAATCATTGGTAGATGGTCGCCATGAACGCGCTTTCCGATGCCGATCCGATCTATAACCCGCCGCAGGATCCCTATCTTTCGCTGCTGCATCGCGATGCGCATCTGCTTGTGTTCAACAAGCCGAGCGGCTTGCTGTCGGTGCCTGGGCGGCATCCGGCGCTCTCGGACAGTCTTTTGACGCGGGTGCAGAAAGAGTATCCGGAGGCGCTGATCGTGCACCGTCTGGACAAGGATACATCCGGTGTCGTGGTGATGTCGCTCAACCGCCAGGCACATGCGCTTATCGCTGCGCAGTTCGAAGGTCGCACCACGCGAAAATCCTATGTGGCCGAGGTCTGGGGAAGGCTCGAGCAGGCGGAAGGCTTGGTCGACCTGCCGTTGGCGATCGATCCTGACAACAAGCCGCGCCACCGCGTCGATCCTGACCATGGCAAGCCGGCCCAGACGCGTTGGCAGGTGATGGGATACGGCGAGAACAGGACGCGGCTGCGATTGTTTCCGCTGACGGGCCGCACCCATCAGCTGCGTGTTCATATGAAAGCGCTGGGCCACGTTATTCTCGGGGACGAGTTCTATGCGGATGGCGATGCGCTTCTGGCCGCGAACCGTTTGCTTCTCCATGCCGAAGAACTAAGCTTCCGTCATCCTGCCGGTTCGGACGTCACGTTCACCGCACCAACTCCCTTCTGAGATCGGACATTGGCACAAAACCTCGAGAAAACGCCGCTGATCGTCGATTTTGTCGGCGGCGCGGTCGGCCACCGTTTCCGCTCCGGCGAGGGCCGCAAACAAGACCTGCCGAAGGCCGTTGGGTTTTCGAGCGGCACGATCCCTGACGTCGTCGATGCGACGGCAGGCCTCGGCCGGGATGCGTTTCTGCTGGCATCGCTCGGCGCGCGGGTCACGCTGATCGAGCGATCCGAGACGATGCATGAGCTACTTCTGGAAGGGCTCGAACGGGCGCGGGCGGAAGGCGGGCGGCATGCGGAGACGGTCTCCCGGATGACGCTGGTGCACGGGGATTCCTGTGTTCTCCTTCCGCAGATGAAGCCGCAGGTGATCCTGATCGATCCCATGCATCCGCCACGCGACAAAACGGCTCTCGTCAAGAAAGAGATGCGGCTGATCCGGGATATCGTCGGGACCGATGCGGATTCCGTACAGCTCATGCAAGTCGCGCTGGAGGCGGCCCAAAACCGGGTCGTGCTGAAATGGCCGTTGCGCGCCGAGCCGATGGCGGGCGTGCGCAAACCGTCCCACCAGATATTGGGGAAGAGCACGCGGTACGATGTCTTCGTGAAGGCGAAGATCACCGGCGAGTAGTTGGGTGACGGTACTGCCATTGTTGCCCTGTGGCGGAGATTGCGCATAGTATCCCGCATTCTTTGGGAGTGCCTTGCCGATGTCAGAGAGTGACCAGAAGTCCGGCCCGTTTCCGGAAGAGCCCGGGATCCTCGAATTTCTCGATATCTGCGATCGCTTTTATCCCGCCGACGCCGTGGATGCGCCGATCGCGCAGCAGCGGGACTGGTATGATGCGCTCTGCGCCCGCTTCGACCAGCCGCTGCCGCAGGGCCTGACGTTTCAGGAAGAGATGCTCGTCGTGCCGATCCGGCGTTACCGACCCGCGACGATCAGCAGCGAAACCGTTCTTCTTTACCTGCATGGCGGCGGGTTCGTCGTCGGGTCGCTGGATAGCCACCACGCTATCTGTGCGGAGATTGCCGATTTCGCGCAGGCGGAACTGGTCTCGGTCGATTACCGGCTTGCGCCCGAACATCTCTGGCCGGCCCAGACGGACGATTGTTTCGGTGTGATGAAGCAGCTTTTAGGGGAGGGCCGAAAGGTCGTGCTGATCGGCGACAGCGCCGGCGGCAATCTTGCGGCGGGGCTTGCGTTACGGGCGCGGGACGAAAGACTTTCGGGGATTGCCGGCCAGGTACTGATCTATCCAGCACTTGGCGGCGATCTTGTGTCTGGCTCTTACCGTGAGATGGCCTATGCGCCGGGGCTTACCACGGCCGATGTCGCTTATTACCGGGCAGTCCTCAAGGCGCCAGAAATTGAACCCGTCGCGCATCCGCTTCTGGCCCGCGACCTATCCGGCCTGCCGCCGGCCTATATCACCGTTGCGCATTTCGATCCATTGCGAGACGATGGCGAACTCTATGCGCGACGGTTGCGAGAGGCGGGCGTCGAGGCGACGTTCCGCGAGGAGCCGCAGATGGTGCATGCCTGGCTGCGTGCCCGCCACATGAGTGCTGGCGCGCGCAGCGGTTTCGAGGCGCTTTGCGAGGCTGTGCGGCGGATGGCAGTTAGCGACTGACCTAGCTCTTAGCCTTGGACACCAGAACCGGATCGGCGCGGAAGGCAGTCGGGAAGATCGCCTTCAGATTATCGATCTTCGGCATGTCGTTATAGACGATATAGGGATAGCTGGGGTTCAGCGTCAGAAAGTCCTGGTGATACTTCTCGGCCGGATAAAAGGCGGAAAGCCTGGAGATTTTCGTGACGATAGCGGCTGGATAGAGTTTCGTCGCATCAAGCTGGGCGATATAGGCCTCGGCCACCTTCTTCTGCTCGTCGCTCGTGGTGAAGATCGCGGATCGGTACTGCGGGCCGCGGTCAGGACCCTGGTAGTTCAGCTGGGTCGGATTGTGGGCGACGGAAAAGAAGATCTGCAGCAGTTTGCCGTAGCTTACCTGCTTCGGATCGAAGGTGATCTCGACGGCCTCCGCATGGCCCGATCTGCCCGAGCTGACCGTCTCATAGGTAGCAGTTTTCTGGTCGCCGCCGGAATAGCCGGAAACGGCGTTGCTCACGCCCTTCACATGCTGGAAGACGCCCTGAACGCCCCAGAAGCAGCCGCCGGCGAAGATGGCCTTCTCGACATTGCCCTTCGCGGCTTCGTCGATCGTCGGTGCAGGAATGGCAACGGCCGCCTCCTGCGCACGCAGCGCCGATGCGGGGAACGCCATCACGACGGCGGTCAGCATTGCCGCCGCCAGACGATTTGCGAAGACTGCCATGAGAACTCCTCCTGTTCGCATGTACTGTCTCAGGGATCCAGGCTCGCCGTCAAATCACATCGGCGTACACAGCCGGCCACGGCACCGCTTACATGTGATCGCGCGGGATGGCCTTCTCGAAAGTCTTTTCGAAGATCTTTCTGTCGCCGTCATAGGTAAGGACTGAGGCGCTGATCAGCCAGTCGGTCGCCGTGCAGGCGAGTTTTGCCGTGGAGACGGTGCGGACGGACCACCGGTCACGCTTCATATCGCAGGTCCAGACCGAAGTGCCCGTCATCGACAGCGGATCGGTCGGGTCGATCGCCCAGGTCTCCTCGCGCAACTGCCGTGTGGAAAGGCCGGTGCCGGGATGTTCGAAAAGGCCGGTGTCTTCGGCCACCTCGTAGCGCGTCTGGTTGGCACTGAGGTCACGGGTGACGGTGCGGCGCGTGGAGGACGGCGCGTGCTCGATATACTTCGGCAGCGGATCCGGGTTCGCCGGCTGCTTCATCTCGAATGTCTCGTGATCGCCGAGAAGCGGCATGGCAAGGCCAAGCGAAGCGATATCGATCGTCAGGCCGGGATCGACCGGCGGCGGCAGGATCATCGGCCAGTAGGCGGTCGAGAGCGATAGCCGGATTCGGTGACCCTCGCCGAACCGGTAGCCGCAGGCATCGAGATCAAGACGGATCTCGACCGGCTGGCCGGGAGTAAGCGGCTGCGGATCCTCGTTGCCGTCGCGATGAGCAAGGTTGATCACGCCGAAGGAGACGCGGGTCGCCGTGCCATCGGGATGGATATCGACGATCCGGGCGCAAAGATTGGCGAGCTCGGCATCGGCGCGCAGCGTCAAGGTGATGCTCGGACGTCCGAGAAAGGTTTTGGCCTCGGCAAGCGGCGGTGTCTGGAAGGTCAGCGATCCCGCATCGTCGCTGCGCTGGTCGCCGGCAAGTTCCCCGTCGGGCTTCAATGTAAACCATTCGCCGGCCGCGGTTCCGGTGTCGAGCGGCGACTTGAGGTAGAGCTCGTGAGCCGGTGCATGCGGGATCGGAATCCCCTCCAGCAGCGTGCCGAACTGGTCGACATAGAAGCACTCGCTTTCCGGCGCGCTCCAGTGAGGCTTGGATACCCAGAAGCCCGGATCGACATCGCGCCGTACCGCCGGTTTCGGGCCGTCGAGAATATAGGCGCGAACCTGGGCTAGGTTTTCGATCCCGTTCTCCTCGCCCCGCAGCCAGCGGTTCCAGAAGGCGATTGCCTCGCCATGAAAATCGGCGCGCGGTTTCGGCCAGGCGAAATGCGGATATTTGTGTACCCAAGGCCCGAGCAAAGCCTTCGCCTTGTCGCCCAGGCCTTCGACGGCCAGCAGCGGCGTGTTGCGATACCCGTCCGCCCAGCCGGCAATGACGAGCGCCGGAATTTCGATAGCCGCATAATCTTCGCAGATGGAGCCGTGTTTCCAGAACCCGTCGCGGCGCTGGTGGGAAAGCCATTCCTCCAGGAAGAAGGGTTCGTTTTCCAGCCGCTCCATCCACATCTCAAGCCAGCGATCGCCGACGATATCGGGATCCGGCGAGCGCGACTGGTAGGCGAGCATGGTGGCGGCCCAGGAGAGCTGGGCCGACAGGTGGCAGCCATTCTTGTAATGGATGTCGTCATTGTAGCGGTCGGTGGTCGAGGCGATCGAGATCACGGCCTTGAGCGCTGGTGGTCGAAGCGCCGCCACCTGCAGGCAGTTGAAGCCGCCCCAGGAAATGCCCATCATGCCAACGCTGCCGTTCGACCAGGGCTGTTCTGCGATCCAGGCGATCAGCTCGCAGGCATTGGCAAGCTCCAGCTCGGTATATTCACCGTCGATGACGCCGTCGGATTCCCCGGAGCCGCGAATATCGACGCGAACGCCGGCGATGCCTGCTGCCGCAAACACCGGATAGGTGGATTCGTCGCGCGGGCTGGTTCCATCCCGTTTGCGATAGGGCAGGAATTCGAACACGGCCGGCACCGGATCGGCGTCCGCATTGTCAGGCATCCAGATGCGGGCGGCAAGACGCGTTCCGTCCTTCAGCCTGATCCACTGGTTTTCGATGACGGTGAAGGAACGGTCAGTCATGCTCATGCGCTCTCAAATATCGATCTTCAATTCCCGGCACTCGCCATCCGCCGCGTTGCAAGCACCTTCTCCAGCCAGCCGAGCTGCATCTCGGGCACGGATTTGAGGAGAAGGTCGGTATAGTCGTCGAACGGAGGCGACAGCGCCTGGGATTTCGGGCCGAAGCGGACGAGTTTGCCGCGATGCATGACGGCGACGGAGTCGGCGATTGCCTTCACGATGGCGATGTCATGGGTGATGAACAGATAAGACAGCTGCTGTTCTTCCTGCAGCTTCATCAGCAGCTTCAGGATCCCTTCCGCCACCAGCGGATCGAGCGCCGATGTGGGTTCGTCGCACAAGATGAGCTCGGGCCTTGCGGCAAGGGCGCGGGCAATTGCCACGCGCTGCTTCTGGCCGCCGGAAAGCTCAGCCGGATAGCGATCGATAAAGCCGGTGCCCATCTCGATCTGGTCGAGCAGTTCCTTGACGCGTGCGGTCTTGGCCGAGCCACGCAGGCCGTCATAGAAGGTCAGCGGACGGCCGATGATGTCGCGCACCGTCTGGCGCGGGTTCATGGCCGTATCGGCCATCTGGTAGATCAGCTGGATGCGGCGCAGGTCGTCTCTCGGCCGGCTTTTCAGCAACGGCGTCAGCGGCCGGCCCTCGAAGGTGATCGCGCCGCTGCTAGGCGCCAACAGGCCGGTGATGACGCGCGCCAGCGTCGACTTACCCGAGCCGGATTCGCCGACGACCGCAAGCGTCTGGCCCTTGCACAGATGCAGGGAAACATCGTGCAGCACCTTGAACCCGTTCGAATACTGGGCGCTGACATGATCGACCCTGAGAACCGCTTCGGTCTGGTCAACTGCCTCCTCGCGGGCTGCCTGGCGCACATTGACCAGCGCACGGGTGTAATCCTGTCTCGGTGCCTCGATGATCTGCTGCACGGGACCGTATTCGACCATCTTGCCGTGGCGCAGCACCATGATGTCGTCGGAGATCTGCGCGACGACGGCCAGATCGTGGGTGATGTAGAGCGCTGCCGTATCGGTTTCCTCGATCGCGTGCTTGATCGCCGCGAGAACGTCGATCTGGGTCGTCACGTCGAGCGCGGTCGTCGGTTCGTCGAACACGATCAGGTCGGGTTTGGAGCAAAGCGCCATCGCCGTCATGGCGCGTTGCAACTGGCCGCCGGAAACCTGGTGCGGAAAGCGATCGCCGAAAGTTTCGGGGTTCGGCAGACCGAGAACCTGGAACAGGTAGAGAGCGCGCTCGCGAGCATCTTCCTTGCTCATCAGGCGATGCTTGACAGTCGCCTCGATAACCTGGTCGCCGAGCTTGTGGGCGGGGTTGAATGCGGCAGCTGCCGATTGCGCGACATAGCAGACGCGGGCGCCGCGCAGCTTGCGGATGCCACTCTTCCCCAGTTGCAGGATGTCGGTGCCGTCAAGTTTCACTTCGCCGCCGGTGATTTCGGCGCCGCCGCGGCCGTAGCCGAGCGCCGCGAGCCCGATCGTTGACTTGCCGGCACCGGATTCGCCGATCAGGCCTAAAACCTTGCCCTTGGCGAGATCGAAGGAGACGTCGTCGACAATGGTGATCCGCTTTGGCTGCTCGCCGGGCGGATAGCTTGTCGCCTCGATCTTGAGGTTACGGACGGACAGGAGATGGGATGAAGCTTCACGCATCGCCGCGGCCTCCCTTCAGGCTGGAGGTTCGCTTCAGGAGCCAGTCGACCACAAGGTTGACGCAGACGGCGAGAGCCGCAATCGCCGTTCCAGGCACAAGCGCTGCGGGAATGCCGAAGATGATGCCGTCCTTGTTGTCCTTCACCATGCCGCCCCAGTCGGCGGTCGGCGGCTGGATGCCGAGCCCAAGGAAGGAGAGGGTGGAGAGAAATAGGATCGCAAACGCGAAACGCAGGCCGAATTCGGCCAGCAGCGGCGAGAGCGTATTGGGCAGAATTTCGCGAAAGATGATCCAGATCTTGCCTTCACCGCGGAGCTTCGCAGCTTCCACGAATTCCATCACGGCGACATCCAGCGCCACGGCCCGGCCAAGCCGGTAGACGCGGGTGGAATCAAGGATCGCCATCACCAGGATCAGCACGATCAGGTGTTGCGGCAGAACGGCCAGCACCACGAGCGCGAAGATCAGCGTCGGAATCGACATCATCAGGTCGTTGAAGCGGGAAAACACCGTATCGACGAGGCCACCTGAAACGGCGGCGGTAAAGCTCAGGATGATCCCGAGCGAAAAGGAAATCACGGTTGCCGCCAAAGCGACAATCAGCGTCGTGCGCGCACCGAAGATCAGGCGCGACAGGATATCGCGGCCGAGATTGTCGAGGCCGAAGAAGAATTGCGCATCGGCCTCCTGCCAGACATTGCCGACGACTTCGGTCTCGCCGTAAGGGGAAATCCAGGGCGCGAACAGGGCGCAGAAAACAGCGAGCGCGATGCCGAACAGGCCGACCCAGGCGGTGATGGGGATTTCTCTCAATCTCATCGTGGATGCCTCAGACGGGGGTTGGCGATGATCGCGAGAATGTCCGCCACCATGTTGAGGAGGATGTAGACGGCCGCAAAGATCAGGCCGCAGGCCTGGACGACCGGCATGTCGCGCACCGTTACCGCGTCGACCATGTACTGGCCCATGCCGGGATAGACGAACACGACCTCGACTACCACGACGCCAACCACGAGATAGGCAAGGTTGAGCGCCACGACGTTGATGATCGGGGCGAGCGCATTGGGTGCCGCATGCTTGACGATCGCGCGCCAGCCGGACAGGCCCTTGAGCTCGGCGGTTTCCATATAGGCCGAGGACATGACGGAGAGGATCGCCGCCCGCGTCATGCGCATCATGTGGGCGAGCACGACGAGAACGAGTGTCGCGGTCGGCAGGGCGATCGTCTGGAGGCGCTCCAGAAAGCCCATGCCCTGATAAACGGTGGCCGGAAAGGTGGCGATGCCGAAATTGACGGCGAAATAGAGGATCAGCAGGTAGCCGACGAAGAATTCCGGAAGCGAGATGGCCGCGAGCGAGATCACGTTGATGATCTTGTCGGGAATACGATCGCGGAAATGCACCGAGAGCATGCCGAGACAGATCGCCAGCGGCACGGCGATGACGGCCGCAAAGGCCGCGAGGAAAAGCGAATTGCCCAACCGGTTGCCGACCTGTTCGGAGACCGAATTGCGGCTTGCCCAGGATGTGCCGAAATCGCCCTGCAGGACGCCGCCCAGCCAGTCGAAATAGCGGGTGACAAGGGGCCGGTCGAGGCCGAGTTCCGCGGTGATGTTGGCCACAGCCTCCGGCGTCGCGGACTGGCCGAGATAGGTGGAGGCGAAATCGCCGGGCAGCGCTTCGACGCCGCCGAAAATCAGGGCCGACACTGCCAGAAGCAGAATCAGCGAAAGCACCATGCGCTGGGCGATAATGCTCAGCAGCGGAAAGCGCTCTCTCAAGCTGCGGGCCGGCGAGCCGCCAGCCTCTGTGGAATTGGACATGTGGCGCGATCCCGTATCCGAAATGAAGGGTTCAGACCGCAGGTTTTCCTGCGGTCCATATTCATCGGCGGGGCTGGACAAGCCCCTGTCGGGTATCAGGCGTCGAGCCAGACGCGGGTCGCGACATAGCCGTTCGACATGTCGTTGCCGATGTCCTTGACGTAACCCTGAAGCTTCTTCGACGCCGCGTTCACGAAGTCGTTGAACATCGGCAGGATCGTGCCGCCTTCGTCGCGCACCAGCACCGCCATCTCGCGGTACATTTCACGGCGTTTGGCTTCATCCAGTTCACCGCGGGCGGTGATCAGCAGCTTGTCGAACTTCTCGTTCTTGAAACGGGTGTCGTTCCAGTCTGCAGACGACAGATAGGCGCCGGAATAGAACTGGTCCTGCGTGGCGCGGCTGCCCCAATAGGAGGCCGAGAACGGTTGCACGTTCCAGACGTTCGACCAGTAGCCGTCACCCGGCTCGCGCTTGATCTCGATATCGATACCGGCCTTCTTCGCGCTCTGCTGGAAGAGAACCGATGCATCGACAGCGCCCGGGAAGGCAACTTCCGACGTGCGCAGAAGCACCGAGCCGCTATGGCCTGATTTCTTGAAGTGGAACTTCGCCTTGTCCGGATCGTAGGAGCGTTGCTCGATGCCCTCGGGGAAGAGCGCATAGGTATCGTTGATCGGGAAGTCGTTGCCGACCTTGCCGTAGCCGCCCAAGATGCGCTTGACCATTTCCTCGCGGTCGATGGACAGTTTCAGGGCCATGCGCAGATCGTTGTTGTCGAACGGCGCCTTGTCGCAATGCATGATGAAAACGTAGTGGCCGCCGCCGGACGTGGTCAGAAGCTGCACCGTCGGGGCGCGGGTCAGAAGCGGCACGGTCTTTGGATCGACGCGGTTGATGAACTGCACCTGGCCGGACGACAAGGCCGCGATGCGGGCGGTTGCGTCGTTCATGGTGATGATTTCGACTGTCTCGACATGACCGCGGTCGGAACGCCAGTCGCTAGTGTTCTTCTCGAAGGTCATGCGAACGCCAGGCTCGAAGCTCTTGACCTTGTAGGCACCGGTGCCGATGCCGGCATTCGGCGCGTCGACACCGCCGTTCGGCTGGATGACGAGATGGTAGTCGGTGAAGATCGCGGGAAGGTCGGCGTTGCCGCTGTCGAGCGTCACGACCAGATCGCCGCTCTTGTTTTCGATCGACTTGATGGATTTCAGAACGCCGGCTGCACCGGATTCGGTCTTGCTATCGCTATGGCGCTTCAGGGTCGCGACCACGTCGTCGGTGGTCATCTCCTTGCCGTCGTGGAACTGCACGCCCTTGCGGATCTTGAAGGTCCAGGTCTTGGCGTCCGGCGATGGCGACCAGGATTCGGCAAGCGATGGAACCGGTGCGCGGGTTTCAGGATGGGTTTCGACCAGCGTATCGCCCCAGGTGCGGACCGCGGTGAACATCACCTGCGAGGTTGCCTTGGCGGGATCGATGCTGTCGGTCGCTGCACCGCCCTCGAGGCCGAGCTTTAGGTTGCCGCCCTTCTTGGGGGCCTGCGCAGAGGCGCTGGTTGCGTAAAGCTGGCTTGCTGCAGCCAGTGTCACGCCCGCTGCCATGGCGCGGCCCATGAATTCGCGGCGGTTCATGCCACCTGTCGTGACACGGCCAGCGAGGTATTTCGTAATATCGTTCATTTCCCTGTTCCCTTTTATTCGATGCAGTTTTCTGCGTTCTTTATCTGCGCTGTCTCGCCGGGTTTCCTCTTCCACAGCGGTTTGCGCATTATTCCGTCGATCGTGGGAAATGGTTCGGTTGCGGCCGACATAACTTCCTTTCTGATGCAGTCCCCGGCTCTTATCGTGCGAGCTCTATGCCTCGGGAAATAGTCTGCTTAGCGATCGAAGGCCCGTTGAGGCGTGATGGAGATTACGGTCGCGTTGCCGCGTGGGTGAGCCTTCGCTACGACATTAAGTGCCTTCGATGCGACACATTTAGCAACCCCCCATGGGTTGCGAAAATTAGGCGCCTGTCGAAAGGGATGCAAATCCTGCTAATCGCGCGCTATCGCATGGAAAAACGCGCCGGTCACCCTTCCCCGGAAACCGCCCGACGGACCTATTTCGTCGCCTCGACCATCTGCAATCATAGCGAGAGGTTGGTCGGTTCCGGCTTCGATCACTCGAGCATAATGGAATTCGTGGCCCCGCACCACGTCGCCTATTTTACCAATGGCACTTTCTCTCATCAGGCGCGCCTGGCGGTAGCCAAGGTTCATCTTACGCTTGGAAAAGCTCGTGGAATGGGAAAGCAGGCCGGTCATGGTGTGGCTGACGCCGTCGGCATCCTCCAGCCTTTCGCCAAGCACCATGTAACCACCGCATTCGCCGTGAACCGGCTTGGTCTGCGAGAAGGTCTTCAGCCCCGTCTTGAACGTGTCAGCCGCTGCAAGCCGCCCCGCGTGCAGTTCGGGATAACCGCCCGGCAGCCAGCAGACGTCGCAGTCGGCAGGCGGTGCCTCGTCGGCAAGCGGCGAGAAGCGGATGATCTCTGCCCCCATCGCCTGCCATTCCCGCTTGATATGCGGGTAGAGAAAGGTAAAGGCGGCGTCTTCGGCGAGAGCGATCCGCTGTCCCGGCGGAGGCAATGCCTTTTCGGTCGTACCGGATGGGATATCGAACGGACGTGCTGCCTCGAAAATCGCGTCGAGATCCAGCGACTGTTCCATCGCATCGGCCAGCCGATCGATATGCGCGTCCATCTGCGGATGTTCGCTTGCCTGCACGAGGCCGAGATGGCGCTCGGGCAGCGTCAGCGTGGGGTTGCGCAAAATCGTGCCGACAACCGGAAGCCCGATCGCGGAGATGGCGTCGCCCGAGAGTTTTCTGTGGCGCTCGCTTCCGGCCCGGTTGAGCACGCAGGCCGCCATTTTCACGGTCGGATCATAATGCATGAAGCCGCAGGCGACGGCCGCCGCCGTCTGGCTCTGTCCCGACACGTCGAGCACCAGCAGAACCGGCAGGCCGAAAAGGCGCGCGAGATCGGACGCGGCACCTGAGCGACCGGGTTCGCCTAGAATGCCGTCGAAAAGACCCATGGCGCTTTCGATCAGAATCAGGTCCGCATCCTCTGCCTGGCCGCGTGCCAGATGCCGCAGAAGATCGGGGGCCATGGCCCAGCTGTCGAGATTGAGCCCGGGCAGGCGGGTTGCCGCTTCGTGGAAACCCGGATCGATATAATCAGGCCCGGTCTTGATGCCGCGCACCCTGATGCCCCGCCGCTGGAAGGCGCGCAACAGGCCGATGGTGACGCTGGTCTTGCCGGAGCCGGAGCGCGGTGCGCCGATGATCAGGGCGCGGGCCGTCATGATGCAGGTCCCGAAAGGACGGCCTGCATATCGACGATCCTGCCGATCACGATCAGCGCCGGCGCCTGGAAATCCTGGCGCTGCACTTCTGCTTCAACGGTTGCAAGCGTCGCAGTCATCGACCTCTCCTGGGGTGTGGTTGCCGCCATCAGAACCGCGACGGGTGTATCGCCTGCCAATCCGCCCTCCATCAGAAGCCGCGCGATCGTGCCGATCGTGCTTACACCCATATAGACGACGATCGGTTCGCCCGTCTTTGCCAAAGCTTTCCAGTCGAGATCGCCAGGCGTGCCGGCGGCATGTCCGGTTGCAAGCGTGATCGAGCGGCTGATGCCGCGCGTCGTCGCCGGAATGTTGGCACAGGCGAGTGCCGCAAGGGCAGAGGTCATGCCGGGCAGAATCCGGAAGGGGATATCGGCCTTCACCAACGCCTCCGCCTCTTCGCCACCGCGACCGAAGATAAACGGGTCTCCGCCCTTCAGACGCAGCACGCGTTTGGCCGATCTGGCGAGTTCGATCAGCCGTGCGGTAATATCGTCCTGCGCCACCGAAGGCTTGCCGCCCCGCTTTCCGACAAAGATCATGTCGTGTGTCTGCGCCAATGCCAGCACGGCGTCGGAGACCAGCGCGTCATGCACGATCACGTCGGCCTTTTGCAGCGCATCGGCGACTTCCAGCGTCAGATAGCGCGGATGACCGGGGCCGGAGCCGGCCAGCCAGACATGGCCGGGCTCGAATTCCGGTGCTTCGACGATGGTTTCGATCAACTCATTCATGGGCATGGAGTGCAAACCTTTTGCCGGCCGGTGAAGGCCGGGCTATAGAAACGACCATGGAAGCCGCCATCGATATTGACAGCAAGACCCTGCGACGTGGCTGGACCACGGGAACCTGCGCTGCGGCGGCCACGAAGGCTGCCTGTCTGGCGCTGATGACAGGCGAATTTCCGGCGCTGGTGGAGGTGACCCTGCCCGGCGGCCAACGGCCGGGTTTTGCGCTGGCCATCGAAGAGGTGGGCGAGGGTTTCGCCAAGGCTGGCATCATCAAGGATGCCGGCGACGACCCAGATGTCACCCATGGCGCGCTGATCATCAGCACGGTGCGGCGCGGCGCGGCGAAAAGCGGCATCACGTTCAGGGCAGGACCTGGCGTCGGTACGGTGACGCGGCCCGGTCTGCCGCTGCCACCCGGCGAACCCTCGATCAACCCGGTGCCACGGCAGATGATTGCGCAGGCGATAACAGAGGTTGCCGGCGAGGGCGCCGATTTCGAGGTGGAGATCTCGGTGCCCGACGGCGAAAAGATCGCCGAGAAGACGCTTAACGGTCGGCTCGGCATCGTCGGCGGAATATCGATCCTCGGCACGACCGGGATCGTCATTCCGTATTCCTGCTCGGCCTGGATCCATTCCATATGGCGCGGCATAGATGTGGCCCGCGCGGCCGGCCTCGATCACATTTCCGGCGCCACCGGCAATACGTCCGAAAAGGCGGCGCAGGCCTATCATGACCTCTGCGATGTCGCGCTGATCGACATGGGTGATTTCGTCGGCGGCATGCTGAAATATATCCGCAGCCATCCGGTGCCGAAGGTAACCGTTGCCGGCGGTGTCGCCAAGATGACCAAGCTCGCCCAGGGCATGCTCGACGTGCATTCCAAGCGCGGGCTTGCCGATCTCGAAGCCCTTGCCAAGGTGGCTGAAGACGCTGGCGCCGATGCCGATCTCGTAGCGCGAATCATCGCTGCAAACACCGTCGCGCAGGCGTTCGAGATGGCCGGCGCGCGTGGTCTGAAGCTCGGTGACCGCATTGCCGCGCTTGCCTGGAAGACCGCCGCAAAGTCGCTCGGCGACCCTAAGATCGCGCTGGAGATCCTGGTGTTCGACCGGCACGGCCAGCTTGCCGGACGAACGGAATTCACGCCGTCCGATCATTCCGGGTCCTTGGCGCCGGAGAGCTGATCCCAGCCGGGGCGGAAGCGCCGTACATAGTCTGCATTGTATAGCTGGCTCTCGACGAAATCCGTCGCTCCCAGCCCTTTGCCGACGAAGATAAGCGCGGTGCGCTCCGCCGGTTCTGCGGCAAGCTTTGCTACGATATCGGCAAGCGTGCCGGTGATGATGCGCTCCTCCGGCCATGAGGCGCGCACGACGATCGCGACCGGGCATTCGGGGCCGTAAAGCGGTGTCAGTTCCTCGACGATCCTGTCCAGTGCATGGATAGCAAGATGGATAGCAAGCGTTGCACCTGTTGCGCCAAAGGCTTTCAGCGTTTCTCCCTCGGGCATTTTCGAGGCGCGACCGGAGACGCGTGTGAGGACCAGACTTTGCGCCACTTCGGGAATTGTCAGCTCCCGCCGCAACGCAGCTGCGGCGGCGGCAAACGATGGAACGCCAGGGGTCAGCGTATAGTCGATCCCGTGCTTTTCCAGCCGGCGGATCTGCTCGGCCACAGCGCTCCAGACCGAAAGATCGCCCGAATGCAGGCGGGCGACATCCTTGCCGGCCCGGTGAGCGGCAACATATTCGGCCTCGATATCATCGAGCGACAGGGAACCGGTATCGACGATCCTTGCATCGGCCGGGCAATAGTCCAGTAGTTCCTTCGGCATGATCGAGCCTGCATAAAGGCAGACCGGCGAGTGGCTGAGGATATCGCGGCCGCGGACGGTGATCAGATCCGCGGCACCGGGGCCGGCGCCGATGAAGTGGACGGTCATGAATAGTCTTTCGTTTGCGCCAAGGCGCAGGTGGCGCCCTGGGATATCAACCGCGGTACGATGATTTCGGACCATTCTCCCGCAGCCGCAAGCGCCGCACCTTCGGAGAGGCTTGATGACGACGTCTGGGCAAGGCTGTGGCGGGAAACGGTCTTGGTTCTCGGCTCGGCCGCCAGCAACGCCTGGTCGCTGACGATGTGAAGCGGAATGCCCAGCGTTTCGGCCAGTTGCAGAATCCCCGGTTCTTTCCGCTTGATCTCTCCGGTGGCCAGCGCCCCAATCGATCCCCTGATGATACCGGCCTCCGTGCAGGCCGCATCGAGAGCGGAAAGAAGGTCTGCGCGCGTGGTGCCCTTGCGGCAACCCAAACCGGCGACGATCATGGTTCTGTTCCTTTTGTCCACGTCCACTGCGTGACCGGCATGGCCGGCTTCCAGCCCTGCATCGACCCTACGGGCGAGGCCCGCGAGACATCCATTCGGATGAGGCTGCCGCCGAGCGTGGCTTTTGCGGTCAGCAGCACCGCTTCCATCTCCAGCGTCACGGCGTTGGCAACGAGCCTGCCGCCTGATTTCAGCGCTGCAGCGGCCGTCTCGAAGACACCAGGTTCGCTGCCGCCGCCGCCGATAAAGATCGCATCCGGTGGGGGGAGGCCATTGAGCGCCGACGGTGCTTCGCCCTCGACCACGACGAGGCCCGGCACGCCGAAGCGTGCGGCATTGCGCTTGATGCGAGCGGCGCGCTCGGGATGGGCTTCAACGCCGATCGCCTTCATCGACGGATCGGCCAGCATCCATTCGATGCCGATCGAACCGGAGCCGGCTCCGATATCCCAGAGCAGCTCGCCGCGCCGGGGCGACAGAGCCGACAGCGTCAAGGCCCGGATCTCGCGTTTGGTGATCTGACCGTCATGCTCGAACAGGGCATCATCAAGGCCGAAGCCCAGCGGCAGAATGCGCGCCGGACCGTTTGCAGCAACGTCGATCGCGACGACGTTCAGCACGTTGATATCCTGCAATGCAAATCCGTCCGCCTGCACCACGCGGATTCGCTCCGCTTGGCCGCCGAGCGCTTCCAGCACGGTCAGCTGCGACTTCCCGAAACCGCTCTCCGTCACGAGAGCCGCCAGTTCCGCGGGGCCCCGCTCATCCGAGGTCAGCGCGATCACGCGCCGGCCTGGGTGCAGAAGCGGGCGGATGAGATCCAGAGGACGGCCATGCAGCGAGACCGTCTCGATCTCCTGCAGCGGCCAGCCGAGACGCGATGCTGCGAGCGAAAATGCAGACGAGGACGGATAGGCGATGAATTCATCCGCCGGGACATGGCGTGACAGCGTTGCACCGACGCCGAACAGGAAGGGATCGCCGGAGGCAAGCACACAGACGTTGCGTCCACGCAGCGCGACGACATCGCGCATCGCTGGATCGAAGGGCGTCGGCCATGGCCGCGCTTCGCCAGTGATGAGGGGTGCGGCGAGCTCCAGATGTCGCCTTCCGCCGAAAACAACGGCGGCGGCGGCGATCGCGTCGCGGGCATTATCGCCGAGACCGTTCACGCCATCCTCGCCGATGCCGACGATGGACAGCCAGCGGCTTTGGTTTAAAGCTCTCACTTCTGATTCAGGAGGCAACTTGACTTACTCCATCCTCATTCTGGGCGGTACGACCGAGGCGAAGGCCTTGGCCGGCCGGTTGGCGACCGATCCGGAATACCAGATCCTTGTTTCGCTTGCAGGCCGCACCAAAGCGCCGGCGGAACAGCCAGTGCCCGTGCGGATCGGCGGGTTCGGCGGTGCTGTCGGCCTCGATGCCTTCATCCGTGAGAAGGGCGTGGATCTGCTGATCGACGCGACGCATCCGTTCGCGGCGCAGATTTCCCGCAATGCGGCCGAGGCCGCGGCGTCCTCGGGTGTGGAGATCCTGGCTTTGCGACGGCCCGCCTGGTTGCGTCAGGACGGAGATCGGTGGCAGGAGGTCGGCAGTATCGAGGCCGCGGTTGCCGCGCTTGATATCGCCCCGCGCAAGGTTTTCCTGACGCTCGGCCGGCAGGAACTTCTGCCTTTCGAAGTGAGAAAACAGCATCGATACCTGGTGCGCAGCGTCGATCCGGTCGATCCGCCGCTGGACCTGCCGGATGTGACCTACATCACTGCCCGTGGGCCGTTTTCCGAGGGTGACGAGATCCGGCTGCTCGAGGAGCACGGCATCGACCTGATCGTCTCGAAAAACAGTGGCGGTCGCGCCAGTGTGGCCAAGATCAGCGCTGCACGGCGCCTCGGAATCGACGTCATCCTGATCGAACGGCCCGAGCTGCCGGATGTGCCGTCTGCCACAAGCGTGGACGTGCTGGTCGACCGGGTGCGTCACTGGACGCTCTCCCGCAGGAAACGCGGCGAATAGACGATCGGTCGGTTGCCGGTTCTTTCGATCAGCTTGGTCTCTGTCGTGCCGACGATCACGCAGGTCGCCATGTCGGCCATGTCGCCCTGAGCTTCCGCCAAGGGCACGATCCGGATCGCCTCGTCAGGCCGGCCGGCGGCGCGGCCGAAGATCACCGGCACCGTGCCCGGCAGGTTGGCGCGCAGGATCTCGAAGGCTTCATCCAGCTGATGCGGCCGCGCCTTGCTGATCGGATTGTAAAAGGCCATGACGAAGCCGGCCGTTGCCGCGGCGACGAGACGCTTTTCGATGATGGCCCAGGGTTTCAGGTTGTTCGACAGCGAAATCGCGCAGAAATCATGGCCGAGAGGTGCTCCAGCCTTTGCCGCAACCGCCAGCATGGCGGTGACGCCTGGCACGATGGAAAGATCGATATCGCGCCATTCTGCCGGACCTTCGTCGATCGCTTCACAGACGGCTGCCGCCATCGCGAAGACGCCGGGATCTCCACCCGAGACGACGCAGACTTTGCCGCCTCTCGCTGCCATGTCGATCGCCGCCTTGGCGCGTGCCAGCTCCTCGCGATTGTCAGAGGCATGGCGGCGCTGGTCCGGTCGCAGGTTCAGCCTGTCGATATAGGGAAAGTAGCCGAAGAAATCGGTTGCCGACGCAACCGCCGACAGTGCTTCCGGGGTGATCTGGTCCGGACTTCCGGGGCCAAGCCCGACGACCGTCAGCGATCCCGTCATTCTGCCGCTCCATGATCGGGCCCCGGACGATTGGTCCATCCGGGAACGAGCACGAGGGAGAAATAGGGCGCCGGGCTTTCGTCGCGGGTTTCCAGCCGCTCCGAGGCGCCGTTGGCCATGGTGCCGCGTTCGACATAGAGCGCGCCTGAAAGCTTGCCGACTGCAGCCAGCGCCCGGCGGATCTTCGGCAGGTTGCGCCCGACCTTCATGATCACGGCGCCATCGGTATCGGCGAGACGCTCGATCAGCTTTTCTTCGGACAGTGTGCCGGGAAGCACGCTCAGGATATCGTCTCCCTGCACCAGCGGCAGGCCGGTCATCGACCAGCAGCCGGACATCGCGGTGACACCGGCAATCACATCCACCTCGTAGCGATCCTTCAGCCGGACATGCAGATGCATGTAGGACCCGTAAAACAGCGGGTCTCCTTCGCTCAGAACCGCGACGGTCTTTCCGGCATCGAGGTAAGCTGCGACTTCTTCGGCCGACCGATCGAAGAAATCGTTGATCGGCGTCTTGTAGTCGGCTTCGTCCTTGTGGGTCTCGACCGTGACCGGATAGACGAGCGGCAGCTCGATCGTGCCCGGGCGGATATGCGCGTCGACGATGGTGCGGCCGTTGCCGGAGGAGCCCTTCTTGCAGAAGAAAGCCAGCACATCCGCTTCATGGATGGCACGCACGGCCTTCAGCGTCATCAGTTCCGGATCACCCGGCCCGGTGCCGACGCCGATCAGTCTGCCCTTTATACTTTTGGGGTTCAAAGGCCTGTCCTCGCCAGCGCGTTGACGGCGGCCGCCGTCATGGCCGAGCCGCCCATGCGGCCGCGCACCACGGCATAGGGAATGCCATGCGTCGATTCCATCAGGGCTTCCTTGGATTCGGCTGCACCGACGAAGCCGACCGGCATGCCGATGATCGCGGCGGGGCGTGGTGCACCGGCATCCAGCAGTTCCAGCAGGTGAAACAGGGCCGTCGGCGCATTGCCGATGGCGACCACCGAACCTTCCATCGCGTCCCACAGATCCAGTGCCGCTGCCGATCTCGTGTTGCCGATCGTTTTGGCGAGTTCAATCGTGCGGCTGTCGCGCAACGTGCAGATCACCTCGTTGTCGGCCGGAAGCCTTGCCCGGGTTACCCCCTGCGCCACCATGAACGCGTCGCAATAGATGGGCTTGCCGGCCAGCAGCGCATTGCGGGCTGCAGAAACGAAGTCGTCGGAGAAGCGGAAATGTTCGGCCGCCTCGACCAGGCCGCAGGCGTGGATCATGCGGACTGCGACATCCGCCTGCTCTTCCGAAAATGCGGAAAGGTCGGCTTCCTCGCGTATGATCGCAAAGGACTTCAGATAGATCGCATCGCCTTCGTGGATATAGTCGTAACTGGTCATGGTCATCCTGGTATGGCCGCCTGGCAAAGCCGGTCCGGACCGATCCGGGCAAGGCAGGCAGCGGAATTTTCCCCCGAGCGCCGTTCCGATCGAACGAGAGCGGCAAGGCGGCGAAGCGTGGCGTTGGTATCGGCAAACGCGATGGAAGCAAAGGGTTGGCCGCTCGCTTTCGCCGAGGCAAGCAGCGAAACGTGATCCGGCATACCGCACAGCGTCAGTGCCGTTGCTTGCGGATGGGCGCAGCCCTTAGGGCAGCCGCTCACATGCAGCTTGAACGAGCCGTCCAGCAGATCGGCGCATTCTGTGGCAGCGCGCGTGGCGATCTCGTGGGTGGCAATGGTGCCGGAACGGCAGGCCGGGCGTCCGGTGCAGGCAGCGATATGACCGCGCGGATCGGCAGCCGACGTCACGAAACCGGTGTCTGCGGCAAATGCCGTCAATGTGCGGCACGCGGTCTCGCTGCCGAAGAACAGGAGCGAATGATCGAGCGCCGGTTTGACGGTGCGGATGTCCAGGCGTGTGGCTTCCGTGCAGAGGGCAATCATGTTTCCGGCATGGGTCTGGCCGAATGCCGGGCCTAGGCCGGTCGCGAACGTGCCGTTTGAAAGGGCATGCAGCGTGAAAGGGGAGATGGTTGCGGCAGTAAAATCGTTGGCAGGTAGACCTGAAGCGAGGTCACGACCGCGGGCATCGCTTCCAAGCGAGGCGAGCTTTTCGAGAAGAGAGACGGTCGCCTCGATGGCCTCTGTTTCACGTAAAACGTTGAAAACACGCCCGGAAGCTTCGGTGCCGCCGAGCAGGATCTTCCAGAGGATTTCGCTATCCGCCTCCACGGCGACCAGCCTTATATCAGCGATCAGCCCGGACAGTGTCAGGCGACCCGTACCATCGACGATGACAGATGTCTTTGGCGCAAGGCCTTGGATGTCGCGGTCGCGGTCTCTGATTGCGTCTGCCAGCGGGCGCGGATCGGCGATCTCGGTGGCGTCCTCACCGGCAAGCGGCGGCACGTCGACGGCAAGGCCATCGCGCAGCGGCAGGTCCAGCGCCCGGACCTCGGCCTCGAGCTGCGGCGCGGAGGTTTCGCTCAAGCCGCGGATCTGCAGGTTGCCACGGGCGGAAATGTCGATCATGCCGTTGCCGTGGCGCATTGCCAGGCGGCAGAGATCTGCCAGTTGTTCCGGCGCAATTGCAGCGGTCAGCGGCACGCGCGCAAGCAGGCCGTCGCCCGTCATCATCGGCGCAGACAGGGCAGGGCAGGCGCCGCGTCTCATGTCCAGATCGGCCCGGTCGCGTGCGAATACTGTCATGCGACCAGCCTTTCGCAGTCTTCGGCCAGCATTTCCAGCTCGGCATTCACCGCGTTGCGGCGCGGATGCCAGAGACCGCGATCGAGCGCCGCGCGGAACCGCAGGCCCATGTAGCGGGCGCCTTCGGGGTTCTGGGACAGCAGGAAGTCGCGGACTTTCTCGTCGCCCAGATAGGCGTCATAGGTCGCGTCGATCAGCGATTGCGGAACGGCATGGGTGGTCTCGGCAAAGCCGATCAAGCGGTCGACGGCTTCGACCAGTTCGGCTGCACCGCGGGGACCGTGGCGCATCTGGCCGGCAATGAAGCGCGGATTGACGGCACGGGCGCGCACGACGCGGGTCAGGGCCTCGGAAATGGAGCGGGCTTTCGGCTTTTGCGGATCGGTCGTATCGAGCGCGATCACATCCGCCTTGCCGCCAAGTGCCGCGACGGCTGCGGAAAAGCCGCCGATGAAGGCAACGTCGGCGGACCCGTCGAGAAGATCGCGGCCGGGATCGTCGCCGGTATGGACAAGCAGGTTGGCGCTGCCGATCCGCTCGGCAAACCCGCCGGGAACGTGGACGCCGTCGCCATCAGCGCCGCCGAACGCGTGGCTGGTGGCTTCGAGATAGAGACGGCCGAGTTCCTCGCGTTCGCCCCAGCTGCCGTCGGCAAGCTTTTCCTCGATGCCGGAACCGTAGGTACCGGGGGCCGAGCCGAAGATGCGCGGGGGCACATGGCCGAGCGTCTGCGCATCCTCTGCCAGCGGATTGTCGCCCGGTGCTTCCTCGCGCGCGGCAATCGCCCGCATGGCGGCATCAAGAAGCGCGATCAGTGCCGGAAACATGTCGCGGAACAGGCCTGAAATTCGAAGGCTCACATCGATACGCGGGCGTCCGAGTGTGGCAGGCGCCAGAACCTCGATACCGGTGACGCGGCCGGTTGCGGCGTCCTGGACGGGTCTGGCACCCATCAGCGCCAGAACCTGCGCCACTTCCTCGCCGCCGCTTCGAAGCGAAGCGCTGCCCCAGAGATCGAAGACGAGGCTTTTCGGCCAGTCGCCATGGTCCTGCAGGTATCGGCGCAAAATCTCGTCGGCGGCGCGCTTGCCCAGTTCGAACGCGGTCGGTGTCGGCAGGGTGCGCGGATCGCTGGCGTAGAGATTGCGGCCGGTCGGCATCACGTCGCGGCGGCCCCGTGCCGGCGCGCCCGATGGTCCGGGGCGGATATGCTGGCCATCGAGAGCATCGAGCAGTGCCTGCATTTCGGTGCCGGCACTGGCGATGCGCAGCGGATCGTCATCGCCGGCGGCGATTTCGCCGAACACGTGCTGGCCGTCCTTGATGGCGAAGTCCTTGAGGTCGCAGAGAAACGCGTCGATTCGGCTGAGCGCGGTATCGGGGTCGTCGTCCCCTGTGATCCCGGCCTCGGATGCCAATCCGCAGTCGCTCGCGGTCTCGACGATCAGTTTCGCCAGCCGGTCGCGTCGGCGCCGGTCCAGCCCGTCGGCCTGCGCGTATTCGTCAACCAGCAGCTCGAGTTTCGTCTGCTCAACCGAAAGGCCTGCACCGGCCAGAACCGGCGGCAGGTGACCGATGGTGACTGCGGAAATGCGCCGCTTGGCAACCGCCGCCTCGCCGGGATTGGAGACGATGAAGGGATAGATGACCGGCAGGCCGCCGGTCACAAGCTCCGGAAAGCAGTCTTTCGACAGCGCCACTGTCTTTCCCGGCAGCCATTCCAGCGTGCCATGGGCGCCGACATGAACGATCGCATGGGCGCCAACGCCATCACGCATCCATTGACCGAAGGCATTCAGGGCGTGGCGCGGCGGCAGGTCGGGGCTGTGATAGTCAGTGCGCCGGTCGGCATCGCGACCACGTTCCGGGGCAAGCGCCACCGTGACGTTCCCAAATTGCGCGGCACGGAAACGGTAGGCGCCGTCTTCCAGATCCGCGTCCATCGCGGGTTCGCCCCAGGCGGAATCAATGCCAGCTGAAGGGCTGTAGGTTGCCAGCGGATATTGCGCCGTCCTGGCGGCAAGGAGATCCAGTAGCGCGCGCGGGGTTTGCGGGATATCCGAAATAGAATAGCCGGCTGTCAATAGCGTGCTGAGGATCGTCAGAACGCTTTGCGGCACATCGAGACCGACGGCATAACCGGTGCGGCCCGGCGCACTCGGATAATCCGGCATCAGGATCACGAGCTTTCGCTCGGCCCGGGACACGGTCTTCATCGCCAGGAAGGCGGCGATCCGGTCTGCGACGTGTTCGATACGGTCCGGTTCGGGCTGGTTGACGAGGTCGGCCGTCTTGTCGCCCGCCTTGAACGAGATCGCGCCGGCAAGGATGCGGCCGTCCAGTTCCGGCAGCACGACATGCATGGCAAGGTCGGAAGGGTTGAGGCCGCGGCGGCCTTCCATCCATCCGTCCCGCCGTGTCGTTGCGGTGACCAGCTGGAAGACGGGAATCCCTGAGCGGTCGAAAATCGTGTCGCCGTTGTCGTCGGTCGCACTTGCAAAGGCGGTCGTGGTGAGAATGGCGGCCGGATCGAGCTCTGCGATCGCTTGTTCGACAAAGCCGATGGTGTCCGCATCCTTCAGGCCGCCGACGAACATCGGCATCGGTGCGAACCCGCGGGCGGCCAGCGCCTCGTACATCGCGTCGATCGGGGCCGCATCATTGGCAAGCAAGGTGGAGCGGTAGAACAGGATCGGCAGCCGCTGCGCATCGGGCGGGAAGCCAGCAGTAAGCTCATCTGCGGTCGAGATGCCGTGGCCGGGCTTGTAGAAGCCCCGTTTCGGCATCGGCGTCGCGGTTGGCAAGCTTTGCGTATCGCCGCTTGCCAGCGCATCCAGGCGGCGCGCCAGAAGCTGCATATTGTCCGGCCCGCCTTCGCGGAAGAAGGCGAGAACGTCCATCAGCGTTGCATCGGGCACGGTCGAGGCAGCGGCCAGGCGGTCATCGCTGATGCTGCATTCGCCCGGCAGCATTGCGAGCGGGATCTTCTTGCGCTTCGCCAGCCGCGACAACTGATCGGCGCCATAGGCCCAGCGATCATAGCCGCCGAGAATGCGCACCAGGATAAAGCGCGCGTGGGCGGCGGTCTTTTCGAGCCACAGATCGACGGACATCGGATGGCGCAGGTCGGAGATATTGGTGAGGCAGAGGCTCGCCTTGCCATCGCTCCAACCCGCTGCAATGCCGTTCAGGTCACTGCCGGAAAAAGACAGCACCACCACATCCGCCGGCGACTGGTTAAGGTCGACCGGCTCGATCAGGTCGTCGAGCGACGACGAAGTGGTGGCGAGAATATGCATCCTTTTCCTTCTACAGCCCTCTTATGCTGCCAGCATCTTTTCGATCGCCGCCCGGTCCATCCCCTTTTCACCGATCACGACGAGGCGGCTCTGGCGGGTCTCGCCGGGGCCCCAGGCGCGGTCAAAGTAATGATTCACGCGCGAACCGACCGCCTGGACCTGAAGGCGCATAGGCTTGTTGGCAACGTCGACAAAACCCTTGATGCGCAGCACGTTTTCCGCTTCCGCCGTGGCGGAAATGCGGGCAGCGAGTTCGTCCGCATCGGCAACGGCTGGAATATCGATGACGAAACTGTCGAAATCGTCGTGATCGTGATCCAGCTCGTCGTCATGATGGGTCTTGCGGTTTTCAATATCGTCCTCGACGGCAAGGCCGAGACCGATCAGCACGCTCGGATCGACGGCGCCGTTTGCAGCCGGCACGATCTTGACCGCGCGCGGCAAATGCGCCTGGACGCGGCCCTTGGCTGCGGCAAGCGAAGCCTGGTCGAGAAGGTCGGTCTTGGTCAGCACAATCATGTCGGCGCAGGCGATCTGGTCCTCGAACACTTCCTCGACCGGGTCGTCGTGGTCGATCGAGCTGTCCTCGATGCGCTGGGCTTCCAACGCTTCGTGATCGTCGGCAACGCGACCTTGTGCAAGCGCCAGACCGTCCACCACGGCAATGACGGCATCCACGGTGACGCGGGCCTTCACATCCGGCCACTGGAAGGCCTGGACGAGCGGCTTCGGCAGGGCAAGGCCGGAGGTTTCGATCAGGATATGGTCGACGCGCGGTTCGCGGGCCAGGATCTGGTCGATCGCCGGAACGAAATCGTCGGCGACGGTGCAGCAGATGCAGCCGTTGGCAAGCTCGATAATGTTATCGTCAGGGCAGCTTTCGATGCCGCAGCTCTTCAACACGTCGCCATCGATGCCGACATCGCCGAACTCGTTGACGATGATCGCGAGCCGCTTGCCCTTGAGGTTTTCGATCAGGTGACGGATCAGCGTTGTCTTGCCGGCACCGAGAAACCCGGTGATCACGGTGCAGGGAACGCGGTCGAATGAAACGCTCATGAAGGCAGGTCCTCGTGGTGCTGGAATGGGGGAATGCGGGCCGTCATGCCCTTGCCGCGAAGGCAGGTGGGTCGGCCGCGAAGGGGAAGTAGGCCGCGCTCGTCGTCAGCCAGCATCATCGCGCCGATCACGATGTCCTCGACCGTGTCGAGCGACAGATGACCAAAGACATAGGACCAGCCGGAGCGATGGTTGAAGGCAGCACTTGGGCCTTTTTCGCAGTTGGCAAGGCAGGTTACGGGTTTGACGGAAAGCGGCTTGCCGACGGCAGCTTTGCGGAGGGCGTCCATCAGGCCGATGCCCGGGCGCGCCTGGCTATCGGATGCCTCGCGACAATTGGTGCAGACGAAAATCGTCACATCCGGCTCGCCGGCAAGGCCGTCTGCGGACGCGTCGCGCTCGTCTTTTCGTTCGTCAATCGCCATCGTGTCGCACTACCGCCCAAGTCAATAACATCGGGGTGCACGACAGGAAGGCAAGCCTATCCTGCAGAGTGAAAGAAGCGTTACCGGAGCACCCCGCCCGGAAAGGCATGTTTTCGAACGGCAGGTCTCCTGGCTCGCGGGTCGTCACCATCCGCCTGCCTTCCCGGATTTCTCCAGTGGCTCTCGTGGCAGGATGGCTCGCCGCTTACAGTTGCGGGGGCAGCCGCGGCATTGAACCATGGGATCTCAAAGACGATCCCGGGCTCGCACCGCATTCTCTCTTAGCCCCTACCGTTGCCGGCAAGGGACCGTATCGCAGTCACCTAAGCCTTGTCGCAGGGCAGTGTCAATGTCGCAAAGGCGATTGCCCGTATGGGGAAACCGTCTATAGTGATCACGTCTTTGGTGCCCGAGAGGGCTCATCGAAGGGAATGCGGTGCGACGACATCTTGGCGTCAAACCCGCGGCTGCCCCCGCAACTGTAAGCGGAAAGTCTCTGCTCAACATGCCACTGGAGACATCCGGGAAGGCGGGTCAGAGGCGTTCGATCCGCGAGCCAGGAGACCTGCCGGAGACGATAGGCACAGTGAAAGCCCTCGGGTGGAGGGCAGAAAGACGACGTCCATGGTTACGAACTCTGCTGCCGGTGCAGCCAGCGTTTCCGCATCGAAAATCATTCCTCTTGGCATGACGGCCATACTCGGCCTGTTCATCGTCGGCTTTGTCGGCTTTTCGCATATCGAGGCCGTGCATAACGCAGCCCACGATACGCGCCACTCGCTGGCCTTTCCCTGCCACTAAGAGGAATTTCCCCAATGTCGCTGTTTCGTAACATCGTCCTCACGGCGGTGATCGCAGGGCTTTTGTCCGGGATCCTGATGACCGTGATGCAGAGCTTTTCGGTCGTGCCGCTTATCATCGCGGCAGAGACGTATGAACATGCCGGCAGCAACGGTGCCGGACATAGCCATGCTGCCGCTCCAACCGCCAGCGTTCCAGCACCAACTGCCGCTCAGCATAATCATGCCGAAGAGGCATGGGCGCCGGCTGACGGGATCGAGCGCTTTGCCTACACGGCTGCGGCCAATGCGCTTTCTGCCATCGGTTTTGCGCTGGTTGCCATCGCCATTGCCGAAGCACTCGGCGGGTTTGGCGGATGGCGCGGCGGGTTGATGTTCGGCATTGCCGGCTTCCTCACCGTCAGTCTCGCACCCGGCCTCGGCCTGCCGCCGGAACTTCCCGGGATGCCTGTCGCCGAACTCGGACCGCGGCAGATCTGGTGGATCGCGACGGCCGTCTGCACCGCCCTGGCCCTCGGCCTGCTTGCCTATACCCGTTCCGCTCTTCTTGCGGCTCTGGCGGTCGTCCTGCTGGTTGCTCCGCACATCATCGGCGCACCGCTGCCGCCGACCCATGAAACCGCGGTGCCGATGGAACTGCATGCGCGGTTCGTCAACGCCGTCTACGCGACGAACCTCGTCTTCTGGGCCGTTCTCGGCGCGCTTTCCGGCGTCATCCGCGAGCGTTTCCGTGCCGGTGAGGAAATCTCGACCACGTCCAAGGAGCTTTCAGTCCGTTGAAGGAAATCGATCAGACCACCGAGCAGCGCCACCGCGCCAAGATGGAAAACCGCAAGGCGGTTCAGGATGCCGAAGTCGCGGAGAAGACCGTCGAGAAGGGGCTCCTCATGGTTCATACCGGCTCCGGCAAGGGCAAGTCTACGGCGGCCTTCGGGCTGGCCTTGCGGACGCTCGGCCACAACCGCCGCGTCGGCATCGTGCAGTTCATCAAGGGCGCATGGTCAACCGGCGAGCAGCCGGCGCTTGCTGTGTTCGGTGACCGCATTGCCTGGCACACGATGGGCGAGGGCTTTACCTGGGAAACCCAGGATCTCAAACGCGACATCGCCGCTGCCGAGAAGGCCTGGGGCATGGCACTCGAACTGATGGCGGATGAAACGATCGGCCTCGTCATTCTCGACGAACTCAATATCGCGTTGCGTTACGATTATCTCGATCTCGAAACGGTCGTTGCCCAGTTACAGGCGCGCCGGGCGGATCTGCACGTGGTCGTCACCGGCCGTAATGCAAAACCGGCTCTGATCGAGGCGGCGGATCTGGTGACCGAGATGACGCTCGTCAAGCATCACTTCAAGGCCGGCGTCAAAGCCCAGGCCGGCATCGAGTTCTGACGGGTGGTGGCGCGCGCTCTCATGTTTCAGGGGACAGGCTCGGATGTGGGCAAGTCGCTGGTCGTTGCCGGGCTTGCCCGCGTCTTCACGCTGCGGGGCTTGAGTGTCCTGCCCTTCAAGCCGCAGAACATGTCCAACAATGCTGCGGTCACTGCCGATGGCGGCGAGATCGGCCGGGCGCAAGCCCTGCAGGCGAGGGCGGCCAGCGTGCCGCTCAGCGTCCATATGAACCCGGTTCTGTTGAAGCCCCAAAGCGAAGTCGGCGCCCAAGTGGTGGTGCAGGGCAGGGTCGAGGGCAATGCCAAGGCGGCCGAATACCAGCTTCTGAAGCCGAGGCTGCTTTCGCGGGTACTTGAGAGCTTCGAGATCCTGAAAGCGAAGGCAGACCTCGTCCTCGTCGAAGGGGCTGGCAGCGCGTCCGAAATCAACCTTCGCCAGAACGACATTGCCAATATGGGTTTTGCCCGCGCTGCCGATGTCCCGGTGGTTCTGATCGGCGATATCGACCGGGGCGGCGTGATTGCGAGCCTCGCCGGCACCAAACTCGTCATCGATGCTGAGGATGCTGACATGATCCACGGCTTTATCGTCAACCGTTTTCGCGGCGATCCCGCCTTGTTTGCCGAGGGCATGCGGATGATCGGTTCGTTTACCGGCTGGCAATCGATCGGACTGTTGCCGCATTTCGCCGATGCAGCACTTCTGCCGGCAGAAGATGCGCTCGGCCTTACCCAGTCGTTTGCGCGCAAGCCCGACGCGAAACTGCGCATCGCGGTGCCGATCCTGCCGCATATTTCCAATTTCGACGATCTCGATCCGCTGGAAGCGGAGCCGGATGTCGAGCTCATCCGTGTCAGGCGCGGCGAGGCTATCCCTGGAGACTGCGATCTCGTGCTGCTGGTCGGCTCGAAGGCGACGATCGCGGATCTGGCTGCGCTTAGGGAGGCCGGCTTCGATACCGATATCGCAGCTCACTACAGGCGCGGCGGGCGCGTTCTCGGGCTGTGCGGCGGGTACCAGATGCTCGGCAGACGGATATCGGATCCGGAGGGATCGGAGGGCCCTCCCGGTTCGGCGGAAGGGCTGGGGCTTCTCGATGTCGAAACCGTGCTGTCGGCGTCAAAGCGGCTGGAGGCTGTCGAGGGTGTCAGCTCCGACGGGATATCCTTTGCCGGCTACGAAATGCATACGGGTCATACCACCGGCGCCGACTGTTCACGTCCGTTTTCGAGCATTGCCGGCACTTCGGAAGGTGCGTCGTCTCGGGATGGCAGGGTGGTCGGCACCTATGTGCACGGATTGTTTTGCGACGATCGCCAGCGTTCGGCCTGGCTGTCGCGTCTCGGCGGTACGGTGTCCGGCCTGAATTACGAAGCGAATGTCGATGCCATTCTCGATCGCCTTGCCGCGCATATGGAGCAGCATCTCGATATCGACGGACTGCTCAAAATTGCCAGATGAGCAGCGCCAGTATGCCGAACAGGCCGATCAGCAGCGCATCCGCCACGCGCGCAAGCTTGAGGGCGCGGGTGATGTCGTCGAAATTCAGGTTGGTCCGGTTGCCGTCGCCCATGTAGCGGGCTTCGATCATCTGGCCGCCGTAACTGCGGGGACCAGCCAGCGCGATGCCAAGCGCACCCGCCATCGCTGCTTCCGGCCAGCCGGCATTCGGCGAACGATGATGTTTCGCGTCCCGGCGGATCGCACGCATGGCATCGCGGGGCGAGGCGTCCTTGACGAACACAGCGGCCAAAACGAACAGCGCCGCCGTCAGCCGCGACGCCGGCAGATTGATCAGGTCGTCGAACCGGGCCGCAGCCCAGCCGAACGCTTCATGACGCGGAGACCGGTGGCCGATCATGCTGTCGGCGGTATTGGCAGCCTTGTAGGCCGCCCCGCCCGAGAGGTCGCCGATGCCGAGCCAGAAGGCAGGGGCGACGACGCCATCGGAAAAATTCTCGGCCAGGCTTTCGATCGCCGCGCGGCAAACCGCGGCGTCATCGAGCTTTTCCGGATCACGGCCGACAATCATCGAGACGGCCTTGCGTCCAGCGTCGAGCCCGTTGTAGCGCAAGGCGGTTGCCACGGCTTCCACATGGGTCTCGAGGCTTTTCTGGGCCGGCAGGCTGGCTGCGGCAAGAACGAGAAGGATCGGTCCGAAGGGCAAAAGCATGAGAACGGCGGCAATCGCCAGCGCGGCGGCGACGGTACAGCCGATGAGGACGATGAGCGCGAGAATGCCCATGCGTTTGCGGCTGGCGAAATCATCGCCCTCGCGGTTCCATCGACTGTCGAGTGCCGATATCAGCCGGCCGATCCAGGTGACAGGATGGCCGATGCGTTTGAACAGCCAGTCCGGATAGCCGACGATGCGCTCAGTGATCAGTGCGAAGAATGCGAGAAGGAACATGACGTTGGCGATCTCTGATTTGGGCAGTCCGATACAGCATGGCGGCAACCTTGCCATGGCGCGTGCGCTGTTTCCTCAGGCGCCAGAGCCGTGGATCGATCTGTCGACCGGCATCAACCCGCATTCCTATCCGCATACGCCGATCCCCGGCAATGTTTTTGCACGTCTGCCGGAGCCTTCTTCGCTCGAGAGGTTGAAGACGGTTGCGGCTGCGGCGTATCGGGCTCCGTCAGCCGCTCATATCGCGGCCGGGCCGGGCACGCAGATCCTGCTGCCGATCATCGCCGGCCTTGTCGGAGGTGACGGAAAGGCGGCCGTTCTGTCGCCCACCTATGCGGAACATGCGCGTGCCGCGAGAATGGCGGGCTCAGAGGTTCTGGAGACGGATGATCTCGACCAACTCTCGACAGCCAGTCTCGTGGTCATCGTCAATCCGAACAATCCGACCGGCCGTATCGTGTCGACGGATGACATTCTGGCGCTGGCTGAGATCATGCGCGCGAAGGGCGGGCTGCTCGTTGTGGACGAAGCTTTCATGGATGTGTCGCAAGCCCAGAGTGTTGCCGGCGATGTGGGCGGGGGCGGGCTGATCGTGTTGCGCTCCTTCGGCAAGTTCTATGGCATGGCCGGACTGCGGCTGGGATTTGCGATCGGCCAAGCCGATCTCATGGCAAGGATCGAGGAGAGGCTCGGGCCCTGGGCGGTCTCCGGTCCCGCTTTGCACGTGGCATCCGAGGCGCTGGCTGACGCCGATTGGCAGGCCGCGATGCGCGTCAGGCTCGGCGCGGATGCTGCAAGGCTGGACGCGGCTCTGTCTGCTGCCGGCATTCCGGTCTTCGGCGGCACGTCATTGTTTCGTTTCATACGGGACAGGCGTGCTCAAGGTCTCTTCCAGCATCTCGGCGAACACGGGATCATGACTCGACGCTTTAGCGAGCGTCCGGACGATCTACGGCTGGGGATGCCTGAAGAGAAGGACTGGTCGCGGCTGGAAGATGCCCTTGCGTGCTTCTAGCCGCCGAATCTGTCTCGCCAGGCCGGTTGGGCGTTGGCGTTTGGCAGCGCAACAGCCTCGTAGACACCGCGCGCAACGGCTCTAGCTGTCACGAGGGTTGCGAGATGGCAGAGTTCGGCGAAGGCGCCCATTTCGTCCATCGGGATCTTTCCGGTGGCTGCCGAAAAGATCGTGTCGCCGTCCGCCGGAAGATGAGCCGGCAAGACGGCACGTGCCAGTCCGTCATGGGCCATGATCGACAGTCGGTGCGCCTGCGCCTTGGTCAGAACTGCATCCGTGACGATTACGCCGATCGTGGTTGCCTTCAACGTCACGCCCTTCATTCGCAGGGCCGTGTGGTCGGCCGTGAATGTCGCCGGAAGGCCGAGACCACCGAATTCATCATTCTCTTCGAACGGTGCCGACCAGAAATGCTTGGTATCACCGACCGTTGCGGCGCCCATGGCATTGACGGCCATGAGGACGGCAATCGTGTGCCCCGACGACGTCTTTGCGCTTGCCGAACCGATGCCGCCCTTGACAGTCGCGGTCGTGGCGCCGGTTCCGGCCCCGACTGTGCCGAGCGCGAAAACGCCTTTCTGGGCGGCGCAGAAGGCGTCGTAGCCCATGTCGCGATAGGGCGAATGGAGGCCCCAGTCCTTGTTGCCGCCGTTCAGAAGATCCATCAGAATCGCCTGCGGCACGATCGGCACCCTGACAGAACCGACGGGAAAACCGCGGCCGATCTGGCGCAGGCCCGCCTGCACCCCGCCGGCTGCGTCCAGCCCGAAGGCCGAGCCGCCCGAGAGAACGAAGGCATCGACTGTCTGTACCGTCATGGACGGGTCAAGAAGGGCGGTCTCGCGCCCGCCCGGTGCACCGCCGAGAACCGAGCCGGAGGCGACCGCCGGCTCGTCGAAGATGATCGCGGTGACGCCCGAGCCAAGCTGCAGATCGGTCGCGTGGCCAACGGCCACGCCTTCGATATCGGTGAGAAGGTTCAATGGCGCCACCATACGAGTATCAGTCGATATCGAACTTGACGCCCTGCGCGAGCGGCAGGGTGCGGCCATAGTTCACGGTGTTGGTGGCGCGGCGCATATAGGCGCGCCACGCATCGGAGCCCGATTCGCGTCCGCCGCCGGTTTCTTTTTCGCCGCCGAAAGCGCCGCCGATTTCAGCGCCCGACGGACCGATATTCACATTGGCAATGCCGCAATCGGATCCGCGCGCAGATACGAAGGCTTCGGCTTCCCGGATGTCGTTGGTGAAGATCGAGGAGGACAGGCCCTGGGGCACGTCGTTGTGCAGAGCAATCGCTTCGTCGAAGTCCTGATATCTGATGACGTAGAGGATCGGTGCGAAGGTTTCGTCTCTGACCGGGCCGGTCTGATCAGGCATTTCAACGATGGCCGGGCGCACGTAATAGGCATCAGCCGCTTCGCCATCCAGCACGCGTTCACCGCCAACGACCGTGCCGCCGGCGGCCTTGGCTGCCTCAAGTGCCGCCTTCATCTTGTCGAAAGCTGCCTGATCGATCAGCGGGCCGACGAGATTGCCGTCCTGCAGCGGAGAACCGATGGTGACCGACTGGAAGGCCTTGGCAAGACGAGGCACGAGCGCATCATAGACGCTGTCATGGACGAAGAGGCGTCGCAGCGTCGTGCAGCGCTGTCCGGCCGTGCCCATTGCGGAGAAGGCGACACCGCGCAGGGTCAGATCAAGATCGGCCGTCGCGGTGACGATCGCGGCATTGTTGCCGCCAAGTTCGAGGATGGAGCGGGCAAAGCGCTGCGCCAGCCGCGGACCGACTTCGCGGCCCATGCGGGTCGAGCCGGTCGCCGAGACCAGCGGCACCTTGTCATGGTCGACAAGAAGCTCGCCGATGTCGCGGCCGCCGATCAGCAGGGTCGAGAGGTTTTGTGGGGCTTTTCCACCGTCGGCGACATAGCGCGACAGTGCCTTTTCGAAGATCGCCTGGGTGGCGAGTGCGGTGAGCGGGGTCTTTTCCGAAGGCTTCCAGATGGTGGAATTGCCGCAGACGAGGGCAAGCGCTGCATTCCACGACCAGACGGCGACGGGGAAGTTGAAGGCGGAGATGATGCCGACGGGGCCAAGCGGATGCCAGGTTTCCATCATCCGGTGCTCGGAACGCTCGGTAGCGATCGTCAGGCCGTAGAGCTGGCGCGACAGGCCGACTGCGAAATCGCAGATGTCGATCATTTCCTGGACTTCGCCAAGACCTTCGGATGTGACCTTGCCGACTTCGATCGACACGAGGCGACCGAGGGAGGTCTTCGCGGCACGCAGTTCCTCGCCGAGGAGACGGATCAGTTCGCCGCGCTTGGGCGCCGGCACAAGGCGCCATTCGAGGAAGGCCTGATGCGCGGCGTCGATCGCCTTCGTGGCATCGTCTGCTGTCACTTCCGGCAGCTTGCCGATTTCCGTGCCCGTGATCGGCGAGCGGACGGTGAGCGTCCCGCCCTTGTACTGGTCGGCTGTGACGCCGAGATCAGCAAAGATCTTGTCCACTTCGGCGACGAGGTCGAGTTTGGCGAGCGTCATGTCGGTCTCCGGATATCGAAATTTGGGGTCAATCTACAAATCGGGGCCGGTTTGACAACAGGTCCGCCGATATTCGTTCTGGGTCAGAAGCGTTCGCCAGTGAAATGAGCGATCTGGGCGCCGGCCTCGTAATAGGCTTCCTTGATGGTGCGAAAGCCTGGTTCGGTGATGCCGGTCAGCGGCAGCGGCAGGTCTTCCTCGGTGATCTCGCCAAGGATATGGCGGGCAAGAACCTTGCCGAAATTGGTGCCCGGCGAGATGCCGCGACCATTATAGCCGGAAAATCCGATGACGTTGCGGCCAAACTTATGGAATCGCGGCAGGGCGTTGTCGGTCATGCCGATCTTGCCGTGCCACTCGGCCTCGAATTCGACATCGCCAAGCTGCGGGAAAAGCCGCTTCAGCGATCGCCGCGCCCAGGACGTGTGAATGTCGATGCCCGTGCCCCGCAAGGCACCGACGGAACCAAACACGAGGCGGCCGGCCTTGTCCATCCGGAAGGAAGACAGGACTTCCTTCGTATCCCAGCAACCTTCGGAGTTCGGCAGAACCGATCCGCGCAGGTTGGCGGAAAGGGGCTTTGTCGCCAGGTTGAAATAGGGCAGGTGCACCTGTTCGCGCCGTATCTGCGCCCACGGGCCGGTGCTGTAGGCATCCGTTGATACGATGATCCAGTCGGCGTGAACCGCGCCGTCAGCAGTCTTGACGATCTTCTTGCCATCGGCCTCGGACGTCTCGATGACGGCGCTGCCGGTGTGGATTTTCGCCCCGGCCTTGATGGCCGCATGGGCGAGGCCCCGGGCATAGGCCAGCGGCTGAAGCGTGCCGGCACGCATGTCGAGAAGGGCGCCCGAATAGGCGTTTGTACCGATCCGGCGTTCGGTCTCTGCCGCATCCAGCATGGTAACCGGGGCACCGCGCTTCTGCCATTGGCGCGCGCGTTCCTCCAGTTCCCGCAGTCCCTTGTCACCGACAGCGCAGTGGAGCGTGCCATTGGTTTCGAGCTCGCAGGCGATGTCATGCTTTTCGATCAGTTCGCGGACGAGGTAGGGGCCGTTGCCGAGCAGATCGAGCGCCCGCTCGCCGTAGTGATCGCCGAGTTCCTTCGGAAAATCGTCGGGCATGACCCACATGCCGGCATTGATCAGCCCGACATTGCGGCCGGCACCGCCAAAGCCGATCTCGGCTGCTTCCAAAAGGACGACGTCGACGCCGCGTTCCGCCAGATGCAGCGCCGCGGAGAGACCGGTATAACCGCCGCCGACGATCACCACGTCCGACGACGTTGATCCCCTCAGAGGAAGAGTGGAAGGAGCCGCAGGAGCAGTTCTTTCCCAGAGGCCGTGAGAGCGCTGGTCGTCGAGCATCGAAAGTTCCCGAACTTTATGTTTTGCAGACTTTACAGAACCGGTTTCCCGATGAATATCGACATAATCTCAACAGGTCATTCGCGGGAGGAATGACAATGCTCCCGCCAAGACGGTTTCTTCCATCATTTTCGCTTCTTGCCGCCTTCGAGGCGGCGGCTCGCAGTGGCAGCGTCACTGCGGCAGCGAACGAACTCGGCCTGACCCAGAGCGCCGTCAGCCGCCAGATATCCGCGCTGGAGAAGCAGCTGGGCGTAGCGCTGTTCCTGCGCGAGCGGCAAACGATCCGGCTGACGCTTGCCGGAGATGCCTATGCGCGCGAGGTGCGTGAAGCGCTGCGGCGGATATCCAATGCCTCGCTGAACCTTCGGGCCAATCCGTCCGGTGGAACCCTCAA
This sequence comes from Neorhizobium sp. DAR64860/K0K1, assembly GCF_050500205.1. Classification (NCBI taxonomy): domain Bacteria; kingdom Pseudomonadati; phylum Pseudomonadota; class Alphaproteobacteria; order Hyphomicrobiales; family Rhizobiaceae; genus Neorhizobium; species Neorhizobium sp. DAR64860/K0K1. The sequence continues at coordinate 3,493,419 of NZ_CP191459.1, forward strand.
TCTCGGCATCCTGCCGTTTTTTGGAGCGCGCTGGCTCACTCCAAGGATCGGCAGGTTTCTCGATCTTCACCCAGGCGTCGTCGTCAACCTGACCACCCGGCTGGAGCCGTTCGACTTCCGGTTCGATACGCTGGATGCGGCGATCCATTTCGGCTCGGCGCGCTGGCCGGGTGCTGCCCTGACATTCCTGATGGACGAGGATGTGATCCCGGCCTGCAGCCCGGATTTCCTAAGGAAGCACGCCATTCGGGCACCCGGTGATCTGGTGCATGCGCCGCTGCTTCACCTCAACAGCCGGCCGGATGCCTGGGAGACGTGGTTCCGCACAGCGACAACCGAGTTCGACGCACTGCACGGCATGCTGTTTGACCAGTTCGCGACCATGGTTGAGGCGGCCGTCGCAGGTCTCGGCACGGCGCTGCTGCCGCGCTTCCTGATCGAACGCGAATTGCAGCAGGGGCTGCTGGTGGGGGCGGTTGCCGGGGGATCGATGGGGACGGGCCAGTATTATCTCGCCTATCCACCCGACCGCGCAACCTACCCGCCGCTTGCCGTGTTTCGCGACTGGATCTCGCGCGAGATCGAGGCGGATCACTTGCGATCACCGGCGCTATCGGCCAATAGTCCGTGAGATTGTTATTGTTTTGACCGACCGACGGGAAGACCCTGATGAAACCGATATTCGTCCAGCTTCGCTGCAAGCCCGGCAAGACCTACGAGGTCGCCGATGCGATCTACAAGACCGAGCTGGCTTCCGAACTCTATTCCACCAGCGGCGACTGGGACCTGCTTCTGAAAGTTTATATCAGCGGCGACGATGAAATCGGCCGCTTCGTCAACGAGAAGATTGCCTCGATCCCCGGTATCGAGCGGTCGCTGACGACGATGACGTTCACGGCGTTCTGATCCGTGATGCCTTACATAGAAAAGCCGCCTCAAGGGCGGCTTTTCTGTCTCGACGATCGGGTTTGATCAGGCAAGCGCCGTCGGCGCATTCGCGCGTGCACGCACCAACTCGCGAATGGCCGTTTTCACTTCGTCGGGCGAATTGAAACGCTGCTCATCGAGATCGATGACGTGAAACTTCACGGCAATGAATTTCAACCGGTCTTCATCCGGGATAACGATACCGACGGGCTCGCCGCCGAATTCTATAACTTGCTTCTGCATGGCATGCTCCCGCGTTTGCTGCCTAAAGCGCAGCACTGGCGAATGGATTTTCAGGAACGAAAGAACTGAAAGGTCTACATTCGACAGCACGGAAGGGAGCTACGCTCCGTGCCTAGCATCTTATACGCGAACCGACCGTAGGCGGCGACGTAAGCAGGTTTAATCATGTCACTCTCCCTCATGGCGTTGCGTAAAATGCCGACGGAAAACGTCCGTCGATCGAAAGTGGACTTTAGGTGACTCGCAGAACGCGATCAACGAAAATCCTTTTAAAGGAAATATTTTTCTGTCTGATGACAGTATCGCGGCGGAAATGTGAAATTTCATTCGCGATGGCCTGTCCTTCGACAAGCCAGGAAATAGGTGCGGGCCTCGTCTGCGACAAGATGAGACCGGCTAAAGTTATTGTGACACGTTGTTATCCGGCGCTGCGCCGACCGTCGGTAAACCGACAGTCGGATCAAAGCATTAGATGACTCGGATGGATTACCCCATACGCTCGGAGGCGTAGGAGCCGGGGCTCGGCGGGAAGACCACCGTGCGATTGCCGTTGATGAAGGTGCGGTGGTGGATATGCGCATGGATCGCGCGGGCCAGAACCTGGCTTTCCACATCACGGCCAAGCGAGACATAATCGTCGGGCGATTGCGCGTGGGTAATGCGCACCGTGTCCTGCTCGATGATCGGGCCTTCGTCGAGATCGGCAGTGACGTAATGGGCTGTCGCCCCAATCAGCTTCACGCCGCGCTGATACGCCTGCTTGTAAGGGTTTGCACCCTTGAAGCTGGGCAGGAAGGAGTGGTGGATGTTGATGATCTTGCCCGACATTTTCTGGCACAGCTGATCCGACAGAACCTGCATGTAACGGGCCAGAACCACCAGTTCGGCACCGCTTGCCTCCACGACCTCAAGCAACTGCGCCTCTGCCTGCGGCTTGTTTTCCTTCGTCACCTTGATGTGGTGGAAGGGGATATCGTTGTTGACCACCTGCTTCTGGTATTCAAAGTGGTTGGAGACGACGCCGACGATATCGATCGGCAGCGCGCCGATCTTCCAGCGGTAGAGAAGGTCGTTGAGGCAATGGCCGAATCGCGACACCATCAGAAGCACCTTCATGCGTTCTTCGGTATCGAAGATGTCCCATTCCATCTCGAACTTATCCGCGACGGGCTTGAGACCTTCGGAAAGTGCGGAGCGTCCGACGCCTTCTTCCGAGATGAACGATACCCGCATGAAGAAGCGTCCGGTATCCAGATCGTCGAACTGCGAGCTGTCGATGATGTTGCAGCCCTGTTCCGCCAGAAAGCCGGAAAGCGCAGCAACAATGCCGCGCGTGGAACGGCAGGTGACGGTCAGTACATAGCTTTTCATCGATAACCCCTTGGTCTGCACTTGGCGGAAATCCTTGTAGACATAACCACGCCGGCGGACCATATCCGATGGCGTAGGAAACAACAGAAATACGGAGGCGTTTTTCCGTTCCGGCTCAAAGCAATGGAACGTTCCACCCTTACAAACAGCAGCTTAGGCAAGGACGTCAAAAATTCCGGTCCTTTTGCGCCTTTCACGCGTTGATCACCGTCGCGGCGCTTGGTCCGCCGCGCATTTGTCATTCAATATTTTCGAATATTTATTTCGTCGGATTTTGTAAGATACGGGAGGAATGCTGGTGGCTAGATATGCGGGGCGGTCTCAGGGTAAGGCCTGGTTGGGTAGAAACCTCAGAAGCATTGCCTTGAGGGGAATCGCCTTGATCGGTGCGGCCAGTCTCGCGACGCAGCCGGTTTCCGCTGCCACGACCTGTATGCGGGGCATCAATCTCGCCGGTGCCGAATTCGGCAAGGTTGGCGATGCCTACGGTAAAGGCTACACTTACCCTTCCGCCGAAACGATCCGCTATTTTGCAAGCAAGGGCTTCACAGCCGTTCGGCTGCCATTTCTATGGGAAAGGCTGCAGCCCAAGCTCTATGCGTCGTTCGATCGGGCTGAGGCCAAGCGGCTTGCGGCTACTGTCGAGCTTGTACGCAAAGCCGGGATGGTCGTTATTCTCGATCCGCACAACTACGCTCGCTACAAGGGTGATCTGATCGGGACGGACAACGTTCCGCAAAGCGCGTTCGCCGACTTTTGGCGCAGGCTTTCGGTACGGTTTGGCACAGAGGCAGACATTGCGTTCGGTCTGATGAACGAACCGCATGGTATTGCAGCCGAAGACTGGGTGTCCGCCGCCAACGGTGCGATCGCAGCCATCCGGCAGGCCGGGTCCGCCAGTCTGATCCTTGTTCCCGGCACGGCCTGGACCGGCGCCCATAGCTGGTCTGCCGGGGATTACGGCACCACCAACGCCGCGGCGATGTCGGCGATCGTCGACCCGCAGAACAATTACGTTTTCGAGGTGCACCAGTATCTTGACCAGGATTTCTCCGGCAAGAATGACGAATGCTCGCGTGCCGCTGATGCGGTCAAGGCGCTCTCCGACGTCGGCACCTGGTTGAAGCAGAACAACCGGCGTGGCCTGCTGGGTGAGTTTGCCGTTCCGCGCCAGCCGGAATGCCAGTCGGCATTGGTCGATATGGTCAAGGTCGTCGAGAGCAACCCGGATGCGTGGCTGGGCTGGGCCTATTGGGCAGCCGGTGACTGGTGGCCGGAAGACGAGATCCTCAACATCCAGCCGGTTCGCACGGTCGACAAGCCGCAGATGGCAACGCTTCTGAAAGCGATGTCGGAAAATGCTTCCTGCGGGCGGTAAGCCGTCAATATTTCACGTGAATCACCGAACGTGGACTCAATTCACGTCGGTGGATAGGTGTGTTCGTTGCCGCGAAAATCGCGGACGGAGTAGCAGCCGCCTTCAGGGCGCGCAGCGCTTTCGCCGATGACCGCCTTGCCGTGGCCGCCTGGAATATCGAGCACGTAAGTCGGCTGGCAAAGTCCGGAAATGGTGCCGCGCAGAGCCGAAACGATTCGCTGGCCCTCGGCGATATCGATCCGGAAATGGCCTGTGCCTGGCGCCAGGTCCGGATGGTGCAGGTAATAGGGTTTGATGCGCGTTTCGACGAAAGCCTTCATCAGGTCGCCGAGCACTTTCGGATCGTCGTTGATGCCTTTGAGCAGGACCGTCTGGCTGACCATCGCAAAGCCGGCGTCAATCAGCCTTGCGCAGGCAGCCCGCGCGTCCTCAGTCATTTCGCGGGGATGGTTGGCGTGGAGCGCCACATAGATTGTCTTGCCGCTTTCCTTCAGCGCCGCAATCATCGGCGCATCCACCCGCTCGGGCTCGACCGCCGGCACGCGCGTATGAAAGCGCACGATTTTAACATGCTCGATTTCAGCCAATCCAACCATGATCACGGAAAGCCGGCGCGGAGACAGGACAAGCGGATCGCCGCCGGTCAGGATGACTTCCCAAATTTCCTCATGAGTGCGGATGTAGTCGAGCGCGGCCGTTAGTTCGTCCGGCGAAAGCGTTCCATCGCCCTGCGGGCCAACCATTTCACGGCGAAAGCAGAAACGGCAATAAACAGGACAGATGTGCACGGCCTTCAGAAGGACGCGGTCCGGGTAGCGGTGGACGATGCCTTTGACCGGACTATGCGCCGCGTCGCCGATCGGATCGGCCCGTTCGTCCGGTGTGCTGACAAGCTCGGCTGCGTCGGGCACGAACTGTCGCGCAATCGGATCGGCGTCATCGGTTGGGTCGATCAGCGAAACGACCGTCGGCGTCAGCGCGATCGCGTAACTGCCGGCGACGGCACGGATGCCGTCGAGACGGTCTTGCGCAATCAGACCTGCATCGGCCAGTTCCTCGGGCGTTTTCAAGGTACGCGCCACGCTCACGGCAGAACCTCGGCGACGGGCGCCCACAGGACCTGGTCGATACGGGTCGCGCCGGTTGCGAGCATCGCCAGGCGATCAAAGCCCAGCGCTGCGCCGCTTGCCTGCGGCATGATCGAAAGCGCTGACAGGAAATCCTCGTCGATCGGATAGGTCTCGCCGTAGATGCGCGCTTTCTCCGCCATGTCGTGCTCGAACCGGCGGCGCTGTTCCGCCGCATCGGTCAGTTCGCCGAAAGCATTCGCCAGTTCCACGCCGCATGCGTAGAGCTCGAAGCGTTCGGCAACGCGGGGATCGCGGGCCGAGGGTCGGGCGAGGGCTGCTTCCGAGATGGGATACTCGCAGAGGATCGTCGCCCGGCCCTGACCGAGATGCGGTTCGATCTTTTCGACGAGAACCTTGCTGAACAGATCCGCCCAGGTATCGTCATCCGAAACCCGATGGCCGGTGCGGGTCAGTTCGGCTGCGAGCGCGTCGCGATCGGTCGCGCCATCGGTTCGCACGGACGAAAGCAGGTCGATCCCGGCGTAGCGGAGAAACGCCTCCGCCAGCGTCACGATCTCAGGTTCGGCAAAGGGGTCGGTTTGCATGCCGCGAAACGAAAATTGCTTCGTTCCCGTGGTCTCGGCGGCAAGCTTCAGCATGTCGGCACAATCGGCCATCAGCTGCTCGTAGTTTTCACCAACCCGGTACCATTCCAGCATGGTGAATTCCGGGTGGTGCAGCGGTCCGCGCTCCCGGTTGCGATAGACATGCGCGAAGGTGAATATGCGCTTCTCGCCGGCCGCAAGCAGCTTCTTTGCAGCAAATTCCGGCGAAGTGTGCAGGTAGAGTGGCGTTGCGCGGCCGTCGATCGTCAGCGCTTGCGTCGCGAAAGCATGAAGGTGGGTTTCGTTGCCGGGCGATACCTGCAAGGTCGCTGTGTCGACCTCGATAAAATCCGCTTTGCCGAAGAAACCCCGCAGCGCCGTTTGAAGCGCGTTGCGGCCCATCAGGAAAGGACGCCGGTCGGCGTGACTTTCCGGTGTCCACCACGGGGCAGATCGGGCTTCGGAGTGAAACAGGCTCATTTCGGCTTTCTTCGCGGGTTCTTGCCCGCAAGGCTTCCACTTTGCGCGTTTTTGCGGTAGTTGCCCGGAAAACAGATCATCCGTCCTTCAGGCCGGTTATCGCCCGGTCCTCTACGACGCATTCCCGGCAGTTACAAGCCGGCACGCCAACAAGGAATTCAAATGGTCAAGGTCATCGCATCTTCCGTCCGCAAGGGTAACGTCATCGACGTCGACGGCAAGCTCTATGTGGTTCTCACCGCCGAGAACTTCCATCCCGGCAAGGGCACTCCGGTGACCCAGGTCAACATGCGTCGCATCGTTGACGGCGTGAAGGTTTCGGAACGCTGGCGCACCACGGAACAGGTCGAGCGCGCCTTCGTCGAAGACGTCAACTTCCAGTTCCTCTATGAAGACGGCGAAGGCTTCCACTTCATGAACCCGGAAAACTACGACCAGATCGTCGTGGACGTGGATACGATGGGCGACCAGAAGGCGTATCTGCAGGAAGGCATGACCTGCGTCCTATCTATGCATGAAGGCATCGCGCTCGCGCTGCAGCTGCCGCGTCACGTCACGCTCGAGATCGTCGAGACCGAGCCGGTCACGAAGGGACAGACAGCATCGTCCTCCTACAAGCCGGCGATCCTGTCGAACGGCATCCGCACGGCCGTTCCGCCGCATGTTGATACCGGCACCCGCGTCGTCATCGCCACGGAAGACAATTCCTACGTCGAGCGCGCCAAGAACTGATCGAAGCATCAGGCTTCATTCGAGCATAAAAAAACCTCCGAGCCGCAGGCTTCGGAGGTTTTTTGTTGTCTGGCGATCCTGCGAGAAGAAAAGGGCCGGCGAACCGGCCCGTCCATCCTGTTTCGCTGTTTAGTTTTTCAGAACCAGCTTGGCGGAGGCCACCTGTGCCGTCGGTGATCCGAAGGCATAACCGCCACCGAGTGCGACGTTGAGCGAGACATAGTCCTGCGCCATCTGCTGTACGGCCTGGGCCAGGCTTGCCTGGGCGGTGGAGACTTCGCGCTGTGCGTCGAGAACGTCGAGCAGCGAGGAGGCGCCATCACGATAGCTGGCGGTCGCGAGCTGCAGCGCTTCCTCGTAGGATTTCACGGTCGCACGGAGCGCTGCCACGGTGCGGCCATCGCGGGCAACGGCGGCAAGCGCGTTCTCGACTTCCTCAACGGCATCGAGAACCGTCTGCTTCCAGGACAGATAGGCTTCGCGGGCTGACGATTCGGACGACTTGACGTTGGCACGCAGGGCGCCGCCGTCGAAGATCGGAAGAGACAAGGCCGGACCGAAGGACCAGGACAGGATGCCACTTTCGCCGCTTCCTGCTACGCGGGTGTAGGATGGCGAAATGGAGCCACCGAGCGTAATCGCCGGATAGAGCTGTGCTTCGGCAACGCCGATCTGCGCAACGGCTGCGGCAAGCTGCCGTTCGGACGCACGAATGTCAGGTCGATTGCGGATCAGGTCGGCGGGAATGCCGGTCTTGGTGCTGTAGCGGGCGACCGGCTGGCGGGCACCTCGCTGCAGTTCAGGAAGCAGTGTGGACGCCGGCATGCCGAGAAGCGTCGCGATGCGATGCGCGGCGGTGCGATACTGGGTCTCGAGACCTGGCAGCTCTGAAAGTGTCGAGTTCACAAGACCTTCGGCCTGAACAACATCCAGTCTGGAGGCAGCACCGGCTTCCAGCTGAAGCTTGGTGAGATCAAGCGTTTCACGGCGAGAACCGAGGTTCTTTTTGGTGATCGCGATACGCTCCTGATAGTAGCGAACATCGATATAGGCTGCGGCAACCTGCGAAAGCAGGCTCAGGCGCGCAACGTCGACGCTTGCATAGGCGGCGTCGAGACTGGCAAGAGCCGATTCCTTGCTGCGGCGGTAAAGGCCGAAAAGATCCAGGAACCAGGACGCGCTGGCTCCACCGACGGCGGATGATTGCGGAGCGGTCGATGTTGGACCGAGCCGCCCGCCGATGTCCTTCGTGCCGCTACGCTCGCCCTGCGCATCGATATCGAGCGACGGAAGACCGCCGGCGCCGGCACTGACGACGGACGCCTGGGCCTGATTGATGCGTTCCAGGGCCTGAAGAACGCTGAGGTTCTGCGACAGGCCCGTCTGCATGTAGCCGTTCAGGCGCGTGTCGGAAAACGCCGTCCACCAAGCCTTCATGGAAACGTCGCCATTGCTCGTCTGCGCACCCTCGGCAAACTTCGAAGGGAGGGACACTTCCGGCGCCTGATGGTTCGGTCCGACCACGCAGCCGGAAAGGAGGAGCATGACGAGAGGGGCGGCTACGCGAATGGATGTCATATCTTTGTCCCGAAACGCTTAAGAATGGGGCCCCGCGAACAGCGGAGCAAATCACTGCACAGCCTCCCGCTCAGACGAGCGGCGATTCGATGCGGGCAATCCGTTAACAGATTCACACTGTCTTCACTTGTTTTTCACGCTTTGATAACCGGCGCACAACAACAAAGAAGGACGGAACGAAGAAAATTCCGAGCAGTGTTGCAGAAAGCATACCACCCAGCACGCCGATGCCGATGGCGTTCTGAGCGGCAGAGCCGGCACCCGTTGCGATCGCAAGTGGTACCACGCCGAGAATGAATGCGAGCGACGTCATGATGATCGGACGGAGGCGCAATCTTGCGGCCTCGAGGGTCGCTTCGAGCACGCCCATACCTGTCTCCTGACGATCCTTGGCGAATTCGACGATCAGGATGGCGTTCTTCGCCGCCAATCCGATCGTCGTCAAAAGACCGACCTTGAAGTAGACGTCGTTCGACTGGCCAAGGAGATAGGCTGCAGCCAATGCGCCAAGGACACCAATCGGAACCGCGAGAATGACCGAGAACGGAATCGACCAGCTTTCATAAAGTGCCGCAAGGCAGAGGAATACGATCAGAACGGACAGGCCGTAAAGCATGGGAGCCTGGGAGCCAGACAGCCGTTCCTGATAGGAGATGCCCTGCCAGGCCACGGAGTAGCCACCCGGCAATGCCGCAGTCAGCTTCTCCATCTCGTCCATGGACTGACCGGTGCTGACGCCGGCGCCGGTAGCGCCGTCAAGCGATATGGCACTGACGCCGTTGAACCGCGCAAGCTGCGGCGTGCCCGTGTTCCACTGGACGGTGCTGAAGGACGAAAACGGGACCATCTCGCCGCCGGTGTTGCGGGCAAACCAGTATTTGAGGTCCTCCGGCTGCATGCGGTAAGGCGCATCACCCTGCACATAGACGGGCTTCAGCTTGTTCTCGAGCGTGAAGTCATTGACGTCGCGACCGGCAAAGATGGTCGTCAGCATCGAATTGACCGAAGCGAGGTCGACACCCATCGCACCCAGCTTCTCCTGGTCGAGCAGGATCTGCAGCTGCGTTTCAGTTCTCTGCGAGTTGCTGCGCAGCGAGCCGATATTGCGGTTGCTGCCGGCGATCTGCATCAGCTGCTGCGATGCGCTCGTCAAAGCGGGATTGCCGTTGTTGCCGCTGTCGACAAGGTACATCGAAAAGCCGCTGGAATTGCCGAGGCCCTGGATTGCTGGTGGCAGAAGCGCAAACACCTGCGCGTCACGCAGTCCGAAGAAATGGCGCTGAGCCCGCTGCACAACGGCGGCCGCTTCCTGCTGCGGCTCGGTGCGAACGTCGAAATCCTTGAGCTTGGCAAAGATCATCGCATTGTTCTGGCCGGTGCCGTTGAAGCTGAAGCCCATCGCACCGAACACCGAAGCGACACTGTCCTTCTCGTCGTTGAGGAAGAAGGACTCGATCTGCTTGACCACCTCCTCGGTTCTGGCGGTCGTCGAACCGTTCGGAGTCTGGACGAGCACCATCAGAACGCCCTGGTCTTCCTGAGGAAGGAAGGAGCTGGGGAGCCTTGAAAACAACAGACCGCAACCGCCGACAATCAGTGCGAAAAGAAGCATGACGCGCAGCGGCCGCTTCAGAAGATACCCGATCGATCCGACATAGCCGTTTGTCGTCTTGTCGAAGCCGCGGTTGAACCAGGCGCCGATACCCTTGTTCTTCTTCTCGTGATTGACCGGCTTCAGGATCGTCGCGCAAAGCGCCGGCGTCAGCACGATCGCGACCACGGCCGAAAGCAGCATCGCGGAGACGATCGTGATCGAGAACTGGCGATAGATGATGCCCGTCGACCCACCGAAGAAGGCCATCGGAATAAACACGGCCGTCAGAACCAGCGCGATGCCGATGATGGCACCGGTAATTTCGTGCATGGACTTTTCGGTCGCCTCGAGCGGAGACAAACCTTCCTCGTCCATGATGCGCTCGACGTTTTCGACGACGACGATCGCGTCATCCACGAGAAGGCCGATCGCCAGCACCATGGCGAACATGGTGAGAGTGTTGATCGAATAGCCCGTCAGCGCCAGGATGCCGAAGGTCCCGAGCAGCACCACCGGAACGGCGACCATGGGGATCAGCGTTGCCCGCAGGTTCTGAAGGAAGACCAGAAGCACCACGAACACCAGAACGATCGCTTCGATCAGCGTGTGAATGACCTTTTCGATCGACAGCTCGACGAACGGCGTCGTGTCGTAGGGATAGGTGATGCTGACATTTTCGGGAAGCGTCGGCTCGACCCGGTTGAGGGCGGTTTTTACCCTTTCGGCGGTATCAAGCGCATTGGCGCCTGTCGCAAGGTTGACCGCAAAGCCCGCCGCCGGCTTGCCGTTAAAGCGGGAGCTGCCTCCGTAGCTTTCCTGGCCGATCTCGACACGGCCAATATCCGATATCCTAACCGTGGCGCCGTCCTGTCCGACTTTGAGGATGATCCGTTCAAAGTCGTCGACGGTGGTCAGCTGGCTCTGGGCTGTCATGGTGACGGTCAGCTGCTGACCTTCCGACACGGGCTGCGCCCCGAGCGAACCAACGGACACCTGGGTATTCTGCGCTTCGATCGCGGATGTGACGTCGGCCGACGTCAACTGGTATTTCTGCAGCTTGAAGGGATCGAGCCAGACGCGCATTGCGTAGCCTGAGCCGAAGATATTGATGCTACCGACGCCTTCCAGGCGCTTCACCTGATCTTCGATCTGGGTCGAGAACACGTCGCCGAGATCGACCGAACTGCGTTTGCCGTCCGACGACACAAGCGCGCCGACCATCAGGATACTGGAGGTGGAGCGCGAGACTTCGATGCCGGACTGCTGCACGACGTCAGGCAGCTGCGACTGTACCAGCTGCAACTTGTTCTGCACCTGAACCTGGGCGATATCAGGCATGATCGAGTTGCCGAATGTCAGCGTGACGGTCGCGCGTCCCGTTGACGACGACGAGTTCATGTAGGTGAGATCGTCGAGACCGGTCATACCGTCTTCGATGATCGTTGTGACCGATTTCTCGACGGTTTCGGCGCTGGCGCCGTTATAGCTGGCAGAAATGCGCACCGTGGTCGGGGCGATATCCGGATATTGCGAGATCGACAGCGTGGTGATGGCAAGCGCACCACCGAGCATGATCACGATCGCAATAACCCAGGCGAAGACGGGCCGCCGGATGAAGTAATGGGCCATTCACTTGTTCCTTGCCGTATTCGGGGCGGCGTTCTTCGCGTTGTTGCGGGATGCGGACCTCAACCTCTACGGCTTCGGCGCATCAACCTTCGGCTTCTCGACAGTAAATCCCTGCTCGTTGACCGTGACTTCGACGGGCTGGACGGCGGCGGCGTCGGCAATCCACTGGAACCCGTCGACGATCAGGCGATCGCCATCCGCGATGCCGTCGGTGACCAGCCAGTTGTTGCCGGATGTGGTGCTGACCGTGAAGGTCCGCGTTTCCACCTTGTTATCCGCGCCAACGAATTTCGCCGTCAGTTCACCACGGGCATTGCGGGTCGCGGCACGCTGCGGGATCAGATAGCCGTTTTCGTTGCCAAGCGTCACCGTCGCACGCACATACATGCCGGGCAGAACGATGTTGTCCGGGTTGGGGAACACGGCACGGATCTGAAACGTGCCGGTGGTTTCGCTGACAGCCATTTCCGACATGTCGAGCTTGCCGGCAGGTTCGTAAGCCTTACCGTCCTCCAGCCGCAAGCGGATCTCGGCGTTGCGCGGATCGCCGGTGACCCGTCCGGACGCGAAGGCTGCACGAAGCTCCAGGAGATTGGTGCTGGAATCGATGAGATCGATATAGATTGGATCGAGCTTGCGCAGTGTCGACAGCGCGTCGGTCTGGTTGGCGGTGACGATATTGCCGAGGCTGACATTGGAGATGGTCGTGACGCCATCGAAGGGCGCCCTGATCTTGGTCAGGTCGAGATCGATCTCGGCCGATTGCAGAGCGGCCTGCGCCTGCGCCACATCGGCCTGGGCCTGAAGCAGGGTGACCTTGGCATTTTCATATTCGATCTGCGTCGCACCGCTGTTGACCAGCCGCTCGTAGCGGGTGAGGTTTGCCTGCGCGGCCGGGATGCTGACCTCGGCCTTGGAAAGGCTCGCTCTCGCCTGCGCGACGGTCGCCTCGTAAAGATTGTCCTCGATCTGATAGAGGATGTCGCCCGCCTTGACTTCGCTTCCTTCCTTGAAGCTGATCTCACGAATGGCGCCGGTCACACGCGGCCTGATCTGGGTCGTCTGGAATGCAACGGCGCGGCCCGGCAAAATCGAGGTAATCGGCCGCTCGGCCTTTTGCATGACGACGACACTGACGGCCTGCGGCGGCTTCTGAGGTGCGCCGCCGGCTGGAGCGTTTGCGGTCTGCTGATCGGAATCGCTGCAGGAGGCGAGCAAGACCGTGAAAAGGAGGGGGAGAAGCAGTTTGCGACGGGTCATCGTTGGATCCAGGGCCGGTCGTTGCGCATTCCGAAGAACCGGATTTCCTCGGGAGGGACAGGTTAACCCACAAGAAGCGGGAGGAAGCATGGCAAGGGGCGGAACCGCCACAGCCCAGCCTCGAAGTGACGTAATTCACTTATCGTCACTTTGCAAGCGGGCTTTGCAGTGCAGCATTCACGAGTTCGACAAGTCCGTCGCAGCGGGCATGCAGCTCCGCCTCGTCGGCATGTATAAGAAAGACATGGTGGAGGACCCCTGCAAAGCAAGGGGCAACGCTCCGCCCGATGGTACTTTCCGGTGCGGACTTGTAGACCCCGGTTTCGAAGCCGTGGCGAACGACGCTTTCGAAAAGATCCTCGATGAGCTTTCGATAATGCCGGCCGCTGGGCAGGTCGGTACTTGCCATCATGGCCAGCATTTCGAAAAACAGCGGATTATCCCTGATATCGGCCAAATGCGCGTCCATCAGGCGGCGCGCGACAAGCCCCAGCCTCGCCGGCGCCGGGACGGAATCGTCCTTCGCGTCGAAGCGACCGATCATCCTGGTAGTGTGCCGGTCGCAGATTGCATCCGCAAGCACCGTCTTGGATTGAAAGTGCTTGAAGACATTGGCGGGCGACATCTGCAATTCGGCTGCAAGGTCGGCGATCGAAAAGCCGGCAAAACCCTTCTTCCTGAGCAACGCTTCGGCGGCTGTCAGGATATCCGCTTTTGTCTCTTCCGCCTTGCGCCTTGGTCTTCGCACGATGTCCTCAAGTGTGTGCCGCCGATACCGGCCGGAGACTGCTGCTGATCAAGTACCGAAATACGGCTCGAGGTTCTTGCGAATGCGCGCCAGCACCGTCTCGCCGCTCTCATCGGGCACGAAACGCGCGCCCGTGATCGTTTCATACGCGGTTCGGTAAACTTTGGCCGTTTCCTCGATCAGATCGGCCGGGATTTCCGGAATATCGTCCTTGTAGGGATCGCAGCGTTCGACCACCCAAGAGCGGATGAAATCCTTGTCGAAGCTTTTTGGACGGCCGCCGGTTGAAAAGGCGTCGTCATAGCTGTCGGCAATCCAGTAACGACTGCTGTCGGGCGTGTGGATTTCGTCGGCGAGAATGATTGTACCATCCGTGTCGGTGCCGAACTCGTATTTCGTATCAACCAGTATGAGGCCGCGTTTTGCCGCAAGCTCCTGGCCGCGGGCAAACAATGCCAGCGCATAGCGCGACAGCGTTTCCCACTGTTGGGCCGTCAGCAGTCCCTGCGCAATGATATCATCCGGCGTCAGCGGTTCGTCATGACCGCCGTCGAATGCCTTGCTGGTGGGGGTGATCACCGGATACGGCAGGACCTGGTTGTCCCTCAGCCCGTCGGGCAGCTCGAGACCATACATGCGGCGCTGACCCTTCTTATAGAGTGTCAGAAGCGATGTGCCGGTCGTGCCGGCGAGGTAGCCGCGCACGACGATCTCGACGGGCAGGATATCCAGCCGCTTGCCGATGACGACATTCGGGTCCGGATAGGAGATGACGTGGTTGGGGCAGATATCGGCCGTTGCATCGAACCAGTAGCGGGCAGTCTGCGTCAGCACGTGCCCCTTATCCGGGATTGCCGTTAGGATCCGATCGAAAGCACTGATCCGGTCGGTCGAGATGATGATGCGCGAACCGTCAGGCAGATCGTAATTATCGCGCACCTTGCCGCGATAGTAGTTTGGCAGTTCCGCAATGAAGGCTTCGTCTAATACGCGCACGGTCATGGCTCTCTCTATATAGAGGCGGCTTGCAAGGCCTCGATGATATCAATCCGAGCTGTGGCTATGCCATGTTTTTCCGCGCCGGCACAAGGCGATTGCCGGGATGGAGATGCGTCGCAGGAGGTGAGGAAGCCGGAACCAGCGATCGGTGGTCGGCAAGGAGAGCGACAGACGGACTGGAGTTCGGGAAACCGGGTCCTGACGGCCTCCTTGCGCTTTAAAAGGCGAATTATCATGTTAATCCAACGCCTTGCATTTTTCTTGAAGTTTTTGCGACTAGGC